>JBAXGN010000086.1 GCA_037139415.1 Verrucomicrobiota bacterium
AGAAAAATGAACCGGCAGAAAGATGGGGAAACCGGACAGGACAGATAAACAAATGCGGATTGCGGATTTCGGAATGTGGAGTGATTTTGCAGAAAAATGGCGGCCGGACATGGCAGAAAGATTGGCTGGCATAAAAATTGGAACCCAATTCCTTTTGCAGAAAAATGAACCGGCAGAAAGATGGGGAAACCGGACAGGACAGATAAACAAATGTGGATTTCGGATTTCGGAATGCGGAGTGATTTTGCAGAAAAATGGGGGCCGGACATGGCAGAAAGATTGGCTGGCATAAAAATTGAAGCCATGGATGGAGCGCGGGAGCGGCGCTGGTTATGTTCTCAGCGGAGCGTGCGGCTAGAGCGGTTTAAATAATGACGTAGCTCTGAACACCAAAGCGTCTCACGGTATTTGCGGGCAGAATATCAGCGCCGACTGACGTCGAGCGGCTACGTAATTTATGGAAATGCTATAAAGCAGTCCAAGCCACGCGAGTCAGAGGTCCGCGCTCCTATGGACGGTGAGGTTGACGCGAAAGCGCCCAGGCTGAGCAGACCAGACGGGCGTAGCGTTGGAGCATTTTCAGGGTCTTCCTCGCTTGCCGTGGCCCGAAGCGGATCGTGGGGGCGCTTGCACCCAACCCGGTGACAACCCGAATACCCGGCCCGCTTTCTACCAGCACCGCCACGGCGCTCACCCCCGTGGTCAATTCATCGTGCGTTTCCGCAAATCCGTCCCGGCGGATTTGCGCGAGCGCCGACCGGATAACGGCGGGCGTGGCGAGCGTTTGGGGCGTAAACGGATGGGGCGGATGCACGGCGAAATACGTTTCCAGTTCGTTTTCCGAGAGGGTGCTCAGCAACATTTTTCCTACTGCTGTCCCATAGGCGCGCTCCGCCATGACGTCCGGCTCATGTACCCGGAGTGCCTGCGATGAGGGCACGTACACGAGGGAAAGAATCTCCGTGCCATGCAGGGCCGCCAGCATCACTGATTCATCCAGTTCGCGTTGGCACTGGCAAACCAGCGGCTCCGCCACCTGGGCCAGCTCACGCCAGGGCAACGGCCCGCCCACCAAGCGCAGACCCGCGGGCCCGAGTTCAAAACGCCGGGTTGCTTCAATCTGCCGCAGATAGCCGCGCGCACATAAGGTCCAGACAAGGTTATGCACACTGGTGGGGTTGATGTTCAACCGGCGGGCGAGGTCGCGAATGCCCAGCCCGCCCTCGCGCGATCCACCGATCGCTTCGAGAATATCCAGGCCTTTATCCAGAGTTGCTGCACGTTGCATGATGTGTCCCGCTCCGGGGTGATTTTGTCGTTCGTAATTCCGGGTCGGTCGGTGGGGATTGTTTATGTATTATGAACGTGACGTCAAGTCGATATTCCGTTGACATGATGGTGCATCTTTGTCAAAGTTACCGGACTGAATCGAACTAAAACGCAGTTATGTTCTTATAATATGAACAGTCAGTCATGAATCCGGGTACCCCAGTTCAGCCGGTTCCCATCGGATCGCTCCGTTGGTGGCTCTGCGGTTTGCTGTTTGCCGCCACCGCGCTAAGTTTTCTCGATCGCCAGGTTTTATCCGTCCTGGCCCCGGTCATCAGCAAACAGTTGGGCATGAGCAGCCCCGAGTATGCCCGGGTTACGACCGCTTTTCTCCTCAGTTACGCCGTCATGTTTCTGGTGGGTGGCCGGGTGTTGGATTTCGTGGGCACCCGACTGGGGCTGGCGCTGTCGGTGGGGATCTGGTCGCTGGCCAGCGCGTTGCATGCGGTGGTGCAAAATGCCACGCAACTTGGTTTGGCTCGTTGCCTGTTGGGGGCGGGTGAAGGCGGCTGTTTTCCCGGTGCCGCCAAAGGCGTCGGCGAATGGTTTCCGCCCCGCGAGCGCGCTATGGCGATGGGCGTGGCTATTGGCGGCGCGAGTCTGGGCGCGGTCGTGGCCCCGCCGCTTACGGTTTGGCTGGCTGGCATACTTGGCTGGCGCTGGGTATTCGTCACGACGGGCTTGATTGGCGCAATCTGGGTTGCCACCTGGTGGCTGCTGTCGCGGCGGCTGTCCGGTTTGCCACCGGCCCAAAACTCTCACGCCCCGCTTGAAACGCCACCCCTCACTCCTCGGAGGGGAGAGGAAGAGACCCGCCACCTTGCCTCGACAGCCACGGAAGCAGGCGAATCGTCCGCGCGCCCCACTTTGGCCATGCTCATGCGTCGGTTGGATTTTTGGGGGCTGGCGGCGGTTCGTTTTATCGTGGATCCGGTGTTTTATTTTTACATGTTTTGGATTCCCAAGTACCTCAGCCAGGAACGCGGGGCTTCTCAGGAGCAGATTGGGGAACTGAGCTGGATTCCCTTCCTTGCATTGGGGATCTCTAATGTGGCCGGCGGCTGGGGTTCCGACGCCCTGGTCCGCCGTGGCTGGCCGGCCTTGACCGCCCGCCGCATGATTATGGGAGTCGCCGCACTATTGACCATCGCCTCCAGTTTCGCCGGGCAGGTGGGCAGTGTGAATCTGGCGTTGGGGATGATGGCCTTGCTGATGTTTGCGCACGGTTTTTGGGTCACCAACTACGTCACCCTCATCAGCGAGCGGTTCCCGCAAGGCGCAGTCGGCACGGTCATGGGTTTCTCTGGTGCCATCGGTGCCGTGGGCGGCATGCTGGCCAATCTGGCGATCGGCTCCATTGTGGATCGGTTCTCATACGGTCCGGTCTGGCTCGTCTCCGGGTGCATGTACCCGCTGGCATTTGGAGTTTTGCTGCTGACAATCAAGGCGCAAACAGCGTCCACCCATGCCAGTGCCAAAGGAGGATTGAAACCATGAAACTCTTTTTCGTGCGCCCCTCAATGCTACCAATAATCTAAAAAATTTATGAATGACACTACCAACACCATTCCCCCCTTGATTCCCCGTCGCAAACCGCTGGCCGCCCGCGTGGGCGTCTTTGGCGTGGGGCACCATACGTATTGGGGGCAATTCCCCGGGTTGCGCGAGGAGTTGCAGGGCAAACAGCGAACCTTGACCGATAAACTGAAACGGTTCGGCGTCGAGGTGCTGGACTTCGGCTTGGTGGACAAAGCGCCCGAGGCGTATGCCCTGCTGCCCAAATTGCAGGCGGCCGACCTTGACTTGTTGTTTTGCGACATGGTGACCTATGCTACCTCCTCAACCTTTGGCGTGCTGGCGCGCAGCGTCAACGTGCCGATCGTGCTCGTCGCCCTCCAACCCATGGCGGCCATGGACTATGCCAACGGCTCGACCTACATGCAGTTGTGCAACGATGATTTCTGTTCCGTGCCTGAATTCTCCGGTGTGGCCATCCGCCTGGGCCGTCCGGCTCCGCCCGTGGTGCTGGGCATGCTGGAGAATGATCCCGTCGCTGATCGCGAATTGGGCCAATGGTGCCAGATCGCCAAGGTGCTGCATGACTTGCGCCGGGCGCGCCTCGGGCACATGGGCCACGTGTTGGAGAGTATGCTCGACATGCATACCGACCCAACAGCGGTGACTGCCGCTTTCGGTTGTCATGTCGTCCAGACGGAAGCGGACGAGGTGCTGGCGCAACTCCAGGGGCTTCCCGAACACGCGCCTGAGGTTAGCGCAAAACGGGAACTGATCCTCTCGTTCTTCGACACGCCCGACCCGCAAAGTGACCCGGTGACCACCCGCTTGACCGAGGCTGACCTCACCATGGCCGCCCGCGCAGCAGTCGCCCTGGATCGATTCATTGCCGAGAAACAGCTCGACGGTCTGGCCTACTACTACGAAGGTGCGCCAGACTCCGAGCTTCGCAAACTGGTGAGCAGTTTTATTGTGGGCAACTCCTTGCTCACAGCGGCGGGCTTCCCGATGTGTGGCGAATTTGACATCAAAACCTGCATCGCGATGATGATTTTGGATCGGCTCGACATCGGCGGCAGCTTCGCCGAGTTCCATCCCGTGGATTTTGTGCGCGACACGGTGCTGGTCGGGCACGATGGCCCGCACCATCTGAACATCGCGGATGGTCGGCCGGTGTTGCGCAGCCTCAAGAAATACCACGGCAAACCGGGCTCGGGAGCGAGCGTGGAATTCAGCCTGAAGACGGGCCCCATCACTATGCTGAGCATTGGCATGAACGCCCATGGCCGGTTCAAGTTTGTCATCGCGGAAGGCGAATCGCTCAAGGGCCCGATCCCGCCCACCGGCAACACGAACACGCACGGGCGCTTTCAGCCGGATGTGCGCACATTCCTGAAACGCTGGGTGGCCGAGGGGCCGACCCATCATTTTGCCCTCGGCATCGGGCATCACGCGCAGACGATTCAACAACTCGCCGGGGTGCTGGGCATTGAGAGCGCCATCGTCAGCCAGAAGTAAAACAACCGTTATAGGCCAAAGATATCCAACCAGGGGTCGCTCATCCGCCTGGCTGCCGCCTTGGAATTTTTCCATTTTCCATCCGCCCGGTTCTGTTGCATACTGGCGGCATGTTTAAGCGACTCCTATTCGCCAGCCTGCTGGCGCTTGCCCCAAGTCTGTTGGCGGCCACCGAACCGTTGTGGCTCCGTTATCCCGCCATTTCCCCCGATGGCTCGCAGGTGGCCTTTTGTTACCGGGGCGATATTTACCTGGTGCCCGTCAAGGGCGGCACCGCCACACCGTTGGTCATCCATGATGCCCATGATACCATGCCGGTCTGGTCGCGCGATGGGCAGTCGCTCGCGTTTGCCACGGATCGCCATGGCAACTTCGACATCTTTGTCGTGCCCGCAAGCGGTGGCGAACCCAAGCGGCTGACCTTTAACTCCGCCAATGAGTATCCCACCGATTTTTCACCCGATGGGAAATACGTACTGTTTTATGCGCAGCGGCGCGATTCCAAAGACAACGCCCAGTTTCCGATGCCGTTGCTGCCGGAGTTGTACAAAGCGACGGTGGCTGGCGGACCCGCCATTCAGGTGCTGACGACCCCCGCCCAGGATGCCCATTACGACCGTACCGGCCAGCGGATCGTGTATCATGACCGCAAAGGTTACGAGAACGAATGGCGCAAACATCACATCTCTTCCATCGCGCGCGATATCTGGTTGTACGACGTGCCCACGGGCAAGCATACCAAGTTGACCACCTTCCGCGGCGAGGATCGTGATCCAGTCTGGGGCGAGAAGGATCAGGAGATTTATTATCTCAGCGAGCAAAGCGGCTCGTTCAACGTCTGGCGCATGCCGCTGGATAAACCCGAGAAAGCCGAGCAAATCACCACGCACACGAATCATCCGGTCCGTTTCCTCACCCGCGCCAACAACGGTACGCTCTGCTACAGTTTTGATGGGGAAATCTACACGTTGTCCGGACGCGGCAAGCAGCCGCGCAGGCTGAATATCAACATCCTCATCGGCTCCAAACAAAATGAAACGAGCTTGCTGTCGTATTCGACGGATGCCTCTGAGATGGCCATTTCCCCCCAAGGCAAGGAGATTGCCGTGGTGGTGCGCGGTGAAATTTTTGTGGCGTCCACGGACCACAAAATTACCAAACGCATCACCAACACGCCGGAGCAGGAACGCAACGTCAGCTTCAGTCCGGATGGTCGCACTCTCCTGTATGCCGGCGAACGCGATGGCAGTTGGAACCTCTACACCGTCAGCCTGGTCCGCACGCAGGAATCCTATTTTTTCCTCTCCACCCTGCTGAAGGAGGCAGTGCTGCTGAAGAACGGCCAGGAGAATTTCCAGCCGCGCTATTCACCGGATGGCAAGGAAGTGGCCTTCCTGGAAAACCGCACCACGCTGAAGGTGCTAAACCTGAAGACCAAGGAAGCCCGCGTGGTCATGGCCGGTGACTTGAACTATTCATACACCGACGGAGATCAATGGTTTGATTGGGCGCCGGATGGCAAATGGCTGCTCTCGCAGATGCTGGATAAGCAGCGGTGGTCGCGGGAAATCGCGTTGGTGGACGCCGCCGGCCAGAAACCGCCGGTGAACCTCACCAAAAACGCGTACGAAGACACTGCCCCCAAATGGATGATGGGCGGCAAGATGGCCATCTGGTCCTCGGATCGCGCCGGCATGCGCAGCCATGGCAGTTGGGGTTCGCAACGGGACGTGTACGGGATGTTCTTCACCCCGGAAGCCTTCGATCGTTTCAAGCTCAGCAAGGTCGAGTACGAGTTGCTCACTGAGCGGGAAAAGAAGGACAAGAAACCCGACGACGTAAAAAAAGAACCCGCCAAAAAAGACGATAAGCCCGCCGAAACCAAGGAGGAAGCCAAGGATGCCAAACCTGCCGATAAGGATAAAAAGGAAGACCCGAAGCCCGAGGAAAAGAAGAAGGTGGATCCCGTCAAAATCCAACTGGACAACTTGGAAGACCGGGTCGTGCGGTTGACGATTCATTCCTCGGATCTCGCGGATGCGGTGCTGACGCCGGATGGGGAGAAGTTACTGTACCTGGCGCGGTTTGAAAAAGGGCACGACCTCTGGCTGCAAAAACCGCGCGAGCAGGAGACCAAGCTGCTGGCCAAGCTGGGCGCCGAAGGTGGCCAGCTCCTGTTTGATAAGGAGGCCAAAAACGTCTTTGTGCTGGCGGGCGGGAAAGTGACCAAGGTGGACATTGAAACCGGCAAGCAGGATGTCATCGGTTTTTCAGCGGAGATGGAGCTGAACCGTTCTGCCGAGCGTGCCTTCCTCTTCGAGCACGCCTGGCGGCAGGTGCTGCGCAAGTTCTACGTGGAAGACCTTCATCACGTGGACTGGGCCGCGTACAAAGCCGCCTACGCCCGTTTCCTGCCGCATATCGACAATAACTGGGATTTCGCCGAGCTGTTGAGCGAGTTGCTCGGCGAACTCAACGCCTCGCACACCGGGGCAGGGTACCGGCCCGTCGCGCATGGCGACGCCACCGCCTGCCTGGGCCTGTTCTACGATCAGGCCTATCCGGGGCCGGGATTGAAAGTGGCGGAAGTCATTGAGAAAGGCCCCTTGGACAACGGCAACACCAAACTCAAAGCGGGCATGATCATCGAGCAGTTGGATGGAGTTTCCCTGGAAAACACGGACCCGGACAAGCTGCTCAACCGCAAGGCTGGCAAGCAGCTCCTCCTGTCCCTGTTTGACCCGGCGGCCAAAAAACGCTGGGATGAAACGGTCAAGCCCATCAGCAAAGCCGATGAGGATAATCTACTGTATTTCCGCTGGATCAAATCCCGGCGCGAGCAAGTGGATAAACTGAGCGGCGGCAAGCTGGGCTATGTTCATATCCGGGCCATGGGCGATGGCGGGTTCCGCGACACCTACGCCGAGGTGCTGGGCCGGCACAGCGACAAGGAAGGCCTGATCGTGGACACCCGGTTCAACGGCGGCGGCTGGTTGCATGACGATCTCGTCTCACTCCTCAGCGGCAAGACCTATTACACCTATATTCCGCGCGGCAACGCGATCGGCAAGGACCCCTTGGAAAAGTGGCAGCGCAAAACCATCGTCCTCATGAGCGAGAGCAATTACTCCAACGCCCACATGTTCCCGCATCTGTACCACACCCTCGGCCTGGGAGAACTGGTCGGCATGCCCGTCCCCGGCACCGGCACGGCCGTCTGGTGGGAAACCTTGCAGGATCGCACCCTGTACTTTGGCATTCCGCAAGTCGGCGTGAAGGACCGCGACGGTCATTACCTGGAGAACCAGGAATTGCAGCCGGACCACCAGGTCAACAACGATCCGGAATCCGTCGCCCAGGGCCGGGATCTCCAACTGGAAAAAGCCGTGGAAGTAATGTTGAAGAAATAAGGGTGGAATTGAATGGCACAATTCCAGACAACAAAGCTGTCACCTTTGATGCCTTCAATAACCCGCCAATGCGTGCCGGGAGAATCCCAAGGGAAATTCCGGCCCTCCGGTGCCGCCGCCGTCCATGGCCGCAACCGCTGGCTACCCCCTCACCCTAGCCCTCTTCCTTGAGGAGCGGGAAGGCCGCTTGCGACGTATTGATATTCTGGATGCCATTCGTGCGCTGCCGCTGCGGATGGACTCTGCGCGTGCCGCCAAGAACCCGCAGATCACCCCTCCTCCGCTCCCTCAGCCGCAGAACGGACCTCCTCTCCTCAAGGGAGAGGAAAGAGGTGAGACTTCCCCGAACCAACGAATTTCGCTCTTTGAACCCATGAACCCGGAAGCGAGGGTTCGTGGGGAGGGCGGACGGGTGAAGGTGGATGCGGAAGGCTTCACCGATTGGCAAGCGGACCCCGCCGGCCGTCACGCCTACGTGAAGATCAATGGCGATCCGGCCAAACTCGCTGCGGCCATCGAGGAACTGATGATCCTGCCTCCGCGACTGACGGGAATTCAGCCGAAACCGTAAGGCGGAAACAAAAAAGGCTTCCCCGCGAAGGGAAGCCTTTTGCGTGAGAGTGTCCGGTTATCGCTGCTTGAGCGTTTGATAAAGTTCCAACGCCTCTTTCGGCTTCAACTTGTCATGCACCACGCCGCGCACGGCCAGGATCATGGCGACGGGGTGTTCCGCCTGGAAGACATTGCGGCCCATGTCCACGCCAGAAGCGCCTTGCTGAATGGCGAGGTAGGCCATTTCCAACGCTTTGTCTTCGGGCAGCTTCTTGCCGCCCGCGATCACGATCGGCACCGGGCAGGTCGCGGTGACCTTCTCGAATTCCTGTTCGCAGAAGTAGGTTTTCACGAACGTCGCGCCGTTTTCCGCGCAGATGCGGCAGGCGAGCGAAAGGTAGCGGGCGTCGCGCACCAGTTCCTTGCCCACGGCGGTCACGCCGAGGGTGGGGATGCCGTATTTGTTGCCCAGATCGGCAGTGCGGACGAGGTTCTTGATCGTGATGGCCTCGAATTTGCTGCCGATGGCGGCCATGACCGCCAGGGCGGAGGCGTTTACGCGGATGGCATCCTCGATATCGAGAATGCACTCGTCGTTGAGGTCGGTTAGCACGGTGGTGCCGGCGGAGTACCGGAGGGATACCGGCTTGTTGGAGGTGGGCGGCACGATGGAACGCAGCGCGCCGCGCGTGCACATGATGCAATCCGCGTATTCGATCAGCGGCGGCATGGAGAGATCCATGCGTTCCAGGCCGGAAGTCGGCCCCATGATGTAGCCGTGGTCAAACGCCAGCATGACGGTGTTGCCGGATTTGGGATTAAAGATCCGGGAAAGCCGGTCTTTCATGCCCCAATCCACGTGATCCAGCCCCTTCAGAAAGAAGCCATGTTTTTTTACGGGAATGCCGAAGCCGTAATCGGCGGCATCTTTGGTATCGTGTTCAGCCATATAATAATGGTTCCAATTCTAGTTCAATTATGGTGTGTAGTTTTTGACCTGCGTCAAAATTATAGTCCTTCGGCGAATCCCTTGAGGATTAGCGAAATGGAAGTTGCGCCCGGATCGGGATGCCCGATGACGCGATCGCCCAGATTGCGGGCGCGGCCAAACTTGGCGCGGTATTTCTTGGTTTCCTCGGCGCCCTGGGCGGCAGCTTCGGCGGCCTGCGTGAATGCGGCCTTGATTCCCTTGGCGGGATCGGCGGCCTTTAACGCATCGAGTGCCGGTAGAAAGGCATCCACCATGGTCTTGTCGCCCACTTTCGCGCGGCTTTGCTTCAGGAATTTCTGGACGCCGCCATCAAACATCGCCACGACCGCCGCGCCGTCCAATTCGTTTTTCCCGGCGACCGCGTCGCTCATGCCGGTGAAGAAAGAACCGAGCAGGGGACTGGTGGAACCGCCATCGCAGCTCATGACATCCCACGCGATTTTTGAAAAGAGTTCCTTGAGGTCGGTGCCGGTGTTCTCGGTGGTGGTTTTGGCGACCGCTTCCATGGTGCGCAGGATCGTGGTGCCGTGATCGCCATCACCAATCGCCGCATCGAGGCGCGACAACCGTTCGTGGTTGGCGCGGATTTGCTCCACGGCGGAGAGCAACATCTTGCAAATTTGAGCGTAACCAATGGTATTCGACATAAGCGTCAAGCAATACAAAACCGAAAATCGAAATCCGAATTCCGAAATTGAAACCACCGTCCAAGGCAGGCCTGCCAACCCTTTTTCCCTGGCAGGCCAACCATTGGGCCGATGCTTCGACTATTTCCTATTTCACAACCATCGCCGGAGCATTGCTCGGGGCGAGGTAATATTTCAACAGTTCGTCATCCATCTTGGCCGCGAACATCTGGAAACCGGCCATTTCCTGCACGGTGAGCAGTTCGCCCACCTGCGCGGCGGCGATGGTGATGCCTTTGGAATCCAGGTATTTCTTGCAACCGCGCAACACAATGTACATTTCCATGAGCGTGGTGGCGCCACTGCCATTAATGATGAGCAGTATTTTGTCGCCCGACTTGGCTTTCACCGCTTCCACCAGGCGGGAGACCATGAGTTCGGCGGTTTGATCCGCCGTGAGGATTTTGCTGGGGCCGGTGCCGGCTTCGCCGTGCTGGCCCATGCCGACTTCCATCTCATCCTCCGCGAGATCGAAGATGGCCTGGCCGCTGGCGGGATGGGTGGCGGTCTTCATGGCCACCGCCAGGGTCGCCATGTTGTTGTTGAACCGCTCGGCAATCGCGTACACTTCTTCGAGGCTCTTGCCGGCCTCAGCGGCGGCACCCGCGATCTTATAGAGGGGAATGCAGCCCACCAAGCCACGACGATCTTCCGCCGGAGTGTTGGCGCCGGGAGCAATGTCTTCATGCGTCAGGAGCATCTTGTATTTGATGCCTTCCTTGTCCGCCATTTCCGCAGCCATGTTCGCGCTCATGACATCCCCGGCATGATTCAAAACCACGAACAGGATGCCAGCGTCGCGTTTGGCCAGGCGCAGTGCCTCAAGGACCTTGGGCATTCCCGGTGCGGCGAAAATGTCACCCACCACGCTGAAATCAAGCAGGCCCTCGCCCACGAAACCGCTCAGGGCAGGCTCATGACCCGCGCCGCCGAGGGTGACAATCGCCACTTTGTTGCTGGCCTTGGGGGTGGCGCGGCAAACGATCTTATCCGAGACTACCTTGACCTGATGGCTGTGCGCGATCGCGAAACCATCCAGCAGTTCACGGGTCAGGTTCTTGGAATCGTTGATGAATTTTTTCATGGGCATAATGGTGTCTCCGTTAATTGTACCCGATCAACTGAATTGCAGAAACTCCACCGGCGCGCCATCGGATTCGATGAACGCGACGCGGATGCCGGGCAGCGGCTCGAACGCGGGCCAGATGACCTTCTGACCTTTCAACGCCTCTTCGAGGTTGTCCACCGAGTAAGCGACATGGGCGGTGGTCTTCATCAGCGCCGGGAACGGGCAATCCGATTCGGCGCGAATCCATTCGATGCGGTTTGGACTCTGGGAGGCGTCTGTGATGTAGAGTTTGACGCTGGGGAGGTAAATCTCATTCGCGCTCGGTTTCGAGGTGGGGATGCCGATATGATGGAATTCTTTTTTCATGGTATTAATCCTTATTGCCGGGCAGGGGTTAAAACTTGACGCCCGGGTTGGTGAACCGCAGGCCATCGTTGTCATGGAAGGAAGCATATTCGCTGACGACCGCGCCGGAGGGGCCTCCGATCATGAAATGTTTGGCGGTGAGCCGGTTGAGGGACCGCATCTGGCCGGGCAGGATTTCATAGCACTTCTTGACGGTCATGAACTTTTCCTGGCTGGCAGGCAGAATTAAGTCGGCGGGCTTTTCTTCGCCTTCTTCGCCGAAGGCATGTACGCTGCCATGGCGGACTTGCCAGCTTTCCATCTTGGCTTTGCCCTTGGCCGTGGCTTCATGGGCGTGCTCAACAATCATCTGGCCGGGGAACAGGAAGATTTCGTGCGCGAAATAATTATACTCCTGGGAATTGAACCAGAAGATGCCGCCCATGCCCACGTTGACGAAGTCGCCCAGGCCGAAATCGGTCACCCAGAATGGCGTGGCCCACATCTTTTCCTGTTCGAGCGGCAGGTAATACCCGTGACGTTCCATCATGTCGAGGTATGCCTTTTTAGCGGCTTCAGCCTGGAACTTCCCGTCCACGTAGAAGTCCGCATTTTTGTATTTGGGTAGTTTGACTTTTTTCATAGAGGTTTCCTTTGCCATGGCCAGGTTTCCGCCCAGGGCGGCCGCACCAGCAGCCGTAGCCAATAATTTGAGGTGGTTGCGCCGTGTCATGCTCATAGTCGTTTTGGTTTTGTTTTTAGTTTTGAGTTGAACGTACAAATATAAATCGAGGTCACCGCAGGATGGCTCCGGGCAACGCCTTGCCATCCGGGGTCAGCAGTTCCACGGCCATCATCGTGCCGTCGCCTTTGGGATTGGTGTAGCGCCAGATGATTTTTTTCTCTCGGGATAGCTCAAGTAATCCGCAGCCTTCGCCGCTTTTGTTGTACGCCTGATAGCAGCCGGTCACGATATTGCCGTTGGGCAGGAGGTGCATGCCGGTCATGTTGCTAACCAACGCACCTTCCAATTCCTTGTTGGTGCATTCCCAGACCTTGTTGCCTTTGGCGTCCCACTCGATGATCTGTTCGAGGCTGGCGACCAGCGTAGTGCCCTTGGGCGTGCGAATGGCGGAGAAGGCCAGTTTTCCGGGGGCCTTGATTTCCTGCACCACATCGCCTTTTGGGGTGTATTCCTTGACGATCCTGGCGCCGGAGTGGCACACGAGGTAATTGCCGTTATCCAGTTTCCGAACCATCCGCAGGTTGTGATGATTACCGATTTGAGTTGGCGAAGTCTGCAAGGTGAACACCGCTTTGCCGGAAGGATCCACTTCCAGCACGCGACCGGTGGAATTTTCGCCAATCAGGGTGTTGCCGTTAGCCAGGCGCTGGCAGGCAAAGGTGCCGCCGCCTTTTTGTTCCGCCGCCTTGTATTCAAACACCACTTTCTTTGCCAAGGTGACTTCAGTGACCGAAGCGCCATCGGCAAACAGGATGTTGCCGTTGGCGAGCATCCAAACGTCATGAGTCAGTTTGGTGGGGTATTGCCATTCCATTTCGCCCGAGGGCGAGAGGATCATGATTTTATTGCTACCGGCGGCCAGGATTTTACCCGCCGGTGTACCGGTAATGAGCGCAGCAGAACCGGGCAGGCAAGTGAATGCCACGAGACCTGTCAAGAAGCTGCGAGCCGTCCATCGCATGAGGTTGTCAGTCTTCAATTTGGTGTTGCCAATCAGAGTTTTAGTCTTCAACGGCGACGCGGAACCCGACATCATAGACGCGCTGCCACGCCGGATAATCCTGCCGCCAACTGGCGCGGGCTTCCTTCGGACGGGAGGCCCAGGAGCCGCCGCGTACCACTTTGCGTCCAGTGGAAGTGGCGTCGTTGCTGGCCAACTCCGGCGAGTAGGGGTAGGGGCGGTAATTGTCCAAGGTCCATTCGGCAACATTACCGATCATGTCATTTAGTCCCCAGACATTGGCTTTGTAGCGGCCCACTTCAGCCAAGTGCAACACCCCGTCGTTGAAGCGCGCGTCCTTGGGAACGAAATCCCAGAACTTATCGGGGTTTTTGATCGGTTGCGGATTCACGCCGGTGACAGCCAGTTGACTGATGCTGGCATCGGCCAGATTGGCAAACGAACTGAAGTCCGTGTCGGTGGTGCCATAGAAGAATTGGGAATCCGTGCCACCCCGGCAAGCCCATTCCCATTGTGCTTCGGTGGGCAGGGTGACTTTGCGACCGGTTTTTGCGGAGAGCCATTTGCAGAAGGCCATGGCCTGCTGCCAGGAAACACGGATGACCGGCAATTGCGGAGAATCCATCAGGTAGCCCGGTTTGACCTGGTCTTTGTAATGCATGTCGTAATACCCGTTGTGATGCGCCGGATCGAACATCATGTATTGTTGCAGAGTGATTTCGGTGGTGCCCAAGTAGTATGGTTTGGCGATCTTCACCTTGGCCATTGGATATTCGTTGACATCGCCGTTCACATCTCCCATGCCGAACTCACCCGACGGGATCTTTTTCAGCGTGATTTTTACTCCGCCACCCAGGTCCAGTTGACTATCCACCGCGCTCAGCGTGGATTGCATTTGCTGCGCTTTGCCGGGCGGCAGCGGCCAGTTCGCCACGGTGACTTTGGCGGGCTTGGGCGGCATGGGTGCGGGCTTTACAAACGCCGGACGCGGCTTGAATGGCGGCAGGGTTTCAATGTCCTCTTCCACGCCGGCATACTGTTTTTTGCAATCGAAACGGCGTTTTTCGAAGTCCTTCGGAATAGATCGGTTTTCACTAAAGGCGCCGAAAGCAGGAACATTCAAGTCAATCCAAGTGATCAACCGATCCCACCCATCGTCGTCCATTTTTACATTATGGTGCCCCTTGCGCAGCATTTGCACCAGGATGCTGGTGTCAGCGTGAAATTCAAGCGGGGTCAAGACGTGATAGTCACCCTCGGGACCGTTACGCCGCACGAATGGATGCAATTCGACATAGGACTTGGGCAGACTGGTGATGCCATGGCTCGTCTGGACGACATTGGTCTCAGAAAAATTAGGCAGACTGGCGAACTGGCCTTTGCCGTCATGGCAGCCTACGCAATATTTATCCAGCACGGGTTGCACTTCGCGCAGGTAGCTAAAGCCGCGTTTGGGACCACGCCACGGGGTGGGATGCACCGGATCGCGCGTGGATGCCCGGGCATTGCCCAGCATGGAGGATTGATTTTGCTTTTCGTGACAACCCACACAGGACACCTTTTCTCCCGGCATCCCGACCAACCAACTGCGTTGCTGCTGCATCGCCTTGCCTTCCGCGTCCAACGGTTGAAGTGCCACGGGAGTGTTGGCCGGGATGTAGAAATTGGCTGAACCATCGGGGTTTACCGGCACCGTGCCAATGATGCGGCGGGCATCCCATGGGCCTTCCATGCCCATGACGTAGTGGCCGCCCATGTTGCGATAGGAATATTCATATTGGAATACCCGCAAGCTCTTGACGGTGCCGGGCGGTACGCCGCGCAAGCCTTCGCCGGCATAGATATCCTGCAGAAAAACCGAGGCGAACTTGTCATTCAGGTTGACCCGGTCGGGGATGGTGGGCGGGCGCGAACTTTGGCGCAGCGGGGTGGGTTCAAGCAACGCATATCCCGCCTCTTCCTTGATCAGCGTCATGTTGTCATAGATGTCCACCAGGTAGATACCCCAATTCGCGTTTTGGGAGGGCTTGCAGGAGACGATGAAATGCTTGTCGCTGATCGGGAAAGGATGCAGGAACTTTGGCCAGGAGGCATCCACCAGCGTATCCTTGATGATGCTCTTAAACGGCTGGTTGTAACCCGGTATTTTTTGAACCACGCCGCTGTCTTCCTGCCGGCCTTTGTTCGCATCGAATATGAACAGCTCTCCAGCACGCGCGGTGCCGTGATGGCCGGTTACAATCCCAACAAATTTGCTAGAACTGCCCGGTAGCGGACGCGCATAAAAACAGGAGTTCGGCCAATACGAATTGCTGCCGTAAAGTTCCACCTGGCCGGTGCCATCCGGGTTCATGGTCATCAGCACCCGACTGAAATAGTGAGCGGAATCCGTGTATTCCCAGCGCAGGTACATGACCCGGCCATTGGGCAGCATGACCGGGTACCAGTCATTATCCTGATCAAAACAGAGGCGCCGCACACCCGTGCCGTCCGGCTTCATGATGAACAAATTGCCGACGTGATCTGCGCCGCCGACGCAAGGCACGCCTTGGAACGTGGCGGAAGAATCATAGATGATACGCCCGTCCGGCAGGTACATGGCATCGTAGTTATCCACGTCTTCTTCCTCGCCTTTGGAAACCTGGCGCAGCCCGGTGCCGTCCACCTTCATTTCAAAAACCTGCCAGCGATTCTTGGTGCCGATGGATGAGAATAACAGTTTATCAGCGTCGAAATTCAGATCCACGTCACCCACAAAGTAATTTTCCTTGGGCTTATAGACCGTCTGTAATTTGGCCTTGGCATCCTTGAAGGCCAGGGTGGTCAATTCGTTTTCGATTCGCGGATTCATGCTCGAATTGCCCTGCCAGTTTTGTGGCAGACCCAGGTTGCCTTGCTTGCGTTTGATGACCAGTAATTTATCGAAATCCAACAGTGGGTTTTCCAAAAGCGCGGTACGGGACAAGGCCACGAATTCCTGGCAACGTTTGACGGCCTGGCGTTCTCCCGCCTGCAACGCGGTCTTGATGGCGGGCAGATCCTTCTCGAGTGCCTGAATGGTGGCGAGGTATTTGGCACCGTTTTTATATTTATCTGCGTAGGTTTTCGTCAGGTCTTCCACCGACAGCCGGAGGGCGGGGAGGTTGATCTCATTGACCTGGGTGAGCGCATGATCAAAACCATCGGCTTCGCGCGCCACTTCGAGGAACAAATTCAGCCAGGCCGGGTTTTCAGCCGGGGTTTTGGCAGCCGCGAGGGCAGTGAGTTTGGTTTGCAGAGCTGTGGATTCCTTCAGGCGTTTCAAGAGACCACCGATAGTGCTTTGTTCAAGGCTGGCATTGCGTTCGGCGCGGAACCATTTGTCGCCCATGTAGTTTTTGAATAAATCCATCTCGTCCGGAAACTGGCTGGTCAGCGGATCAATGATGGCGCTAATCTGGCTGCCGGGAGAGTAAAAGAGGGCGGCATCCCCGGATTGGGCGAATAACTTGATGAGCAGGGCGTTATTTCCGGCATTCAAGTCCACCGTTATCACATCCTGATTGGCATCCGCATTGCGCATGTTGTTCTTGGAAAATACGCTGCGCCCATTTACCCACACCATGAGCCCGTTACGGCTGCCCAAGGTGATTTTGGTTTTGCCAGCTTTTTTGGTGGCCAGTGTCCGGTAAAAATAGCTACTGGTATTGGGGCCGACATTGAGAGTGTTTGCCACCGCATTTTGCATCTGCTTTCGTTCCTCTACCCAGAGTGGCGCGCCTTTGGCGGTCTTGGCATTGAGGTCCACCCCTTTTTCCGGGAACAAGGCATCTTCGAAGCCCTTGGCTTTCATGGCCCCGGTGGTAAACCATTTGGATTCCGAGACGGAGACGCTTTCCTGATAGACTGCACGTTTGGCGATCATGACCGACGCCCAGTTATCGCCGGGGGCGGCGGCGCTCCAAGCGGCGGCGGTCGCAATCACCGATACGATGGTTAGTGCCAAAGTTTTCATATTGTTCGTGTTCATAGTTATCTGTCCTGACATATATTATTCACGCGGGCTTATGCTCGTTGCCATTTCCATTATTGGGGAGCAGGCCGAATCCCAGCCGCTCCGATATCATTGCCGTATGCGCCTTGATCAGCGCGCCCACGCGTGGGAAATCTTCCGCCCGGATACGATCCGTCGGCCCGGTCGTCCATACGGCGGCAATCGGATACCCGTGCCGGTTAAAAATCGGCGCCGCTACGCAATGAATGCCCGTCAACTGTTCCTGCTGATCCAACGCAAAACCCGTTTTAAGCACGGATTCCAATTCACGTTCAAATACTTCGACGCTCGCCAGCGTCCTTTCATTGAAACGAATAAAGGACATTTTTCCGAGGATCGCGCGGCGTTCAGGCTCCGGCAGGTAGGCCAGGATTGCTTTGCCCGGCGCGGCGGTATGGATGGGCAACCGGCAGCCCAGGTCCACGGAAAATTTAAACGGATGGGTTCCCAATAACTGGCTTAGCACCACCAGTTCGTGGTCCACGATGATGCCCAGCAACACCGTTTCCTTCACCTGATCGCGCAGCTGCTTGAGAATATCCAGGGAAGTGACCACCAAATCATCATCGCCCAGCGCGCGGTTGCCCATGGCGATTAACTTGCGGCTGAGCCGGAGCGCCTTGGTTTCCTCGTCCCGCACTAGATACCCGTATTCCAACAACGTCATGGTTACCCGATAGACGCTGGTTTTGGAGTAACGGAGTTGGGCGGCGATTTCGCTCTGCTGTAATCCCTGGGGAAAATCCATCAGGTATTCCATGATCATCAGTCCGCGTTCCAGGTTGGGCACCTTGTAACGCGAGGCGGCGCTGGCTTTTTTCGGCCCGGCGGCGACAACGACTTTGAGCACAGGTTTCACAGGTAAATCAGTGATTCGCCAGTAAAATTCACCAAATTCAGGCTAACCGTCAAGCAGGAAAATGAATTAATTTCAGATTTCAAATCCCGCCGGGGTTTGCAAAGCTCAGGGCATGTCGCGGGACGATTTATTCAAAACCCAAACACCATTGGAACCGGGCATCATCACATGAGTTTGAGTTCTTTTTCGATGTAGGCGAGGGTTTCAGGGCGGATATTCCTCCAGGCCGAGGACCCCGAATCGGGCCTTACCCTCGACCCGCCCAGCACGGCTCCCAGTCCGGATTTGTTGCTGGCTGCCCGGAAATATTTGGCGGTGGTGACTCGCGCCCTGGAGCAACTGGGGGAACCTTGCCGTGAGATCGTTGAATTGCGGTATTTCGGCGATTTGAGCTATGACGAAATCGGCGAATGCTTGCAGTTGAACCTGAAAACCGTAAGTTGTTACCGGTTGAGCAAATGCCGGGATAAATTGGAAACGCTGACGCGGGCGATAATTTTACGGGAGAATTCGTCGCGCACTTCCGTCTAATGTAATGAACGATGATTGAAGAACGGCCAGATCAGATGGAGACGCTGCTGAAAGCGTACGCGGAAAAGCGTCGCCAGCAGGCGGGTCCACCTTTGGAACTGCATCCCGCCACGCGGGAGTTGCTGCAGGCGGAGGTGCGCCGTCAGTACCGGCCCAAGACCGCAGGTGCGTCATCTTGGCTGGCCCTGCTGCGACCGTATTGGCCGCGCATCATTTCCGCCGTGGGGATATTCCTTGTCTTGGGTATCATTAGTTATCCGCTCTGGCGCACGGAGAACCGGTTTGGCAACACCGCCTTCCTGGCCAAGCACGAAGTGCCCGCTCCCGGGCCAGTCAAGGCGCCCGCACTTGAACGTGCCCCCAAACCGGCGGCGGAGAAAGTGGCCAAAGAACTGGCGGTCACCCAACCTGCTTTGGATCCTATGCCACCCGCACCATTCTCGCCATCCCGCCCGGCCTCGGAGAGTCTCGTTAAAGCCAAGACCCGGAATGCGCCCGATGCCATGCCCCGGACCGCCATGCCGCCTCCCGCAGTTTCCGCGCCCATGCCCGCTCCCGTTGATACACCGACTGCGGCACCATTCATGGCTGCGACGCCAAATCCGACCTCCCGAAGGCTTGGCGGGGCGATGGCATCGGGTGGCGGTGAAGCTCAGGGGTTGGCTCGTAAACGATCGGCATCACCAGAACCGGCTCAACCCGGTAATGCCCAACCCACTGATCGTGCCGCGAATTATGCCATGGTAGATAAGGATACCTTGGATTCAGCACGGTTGAAACAATCCAAAGCGGAAGCCGCCAAGCCCGTGGTTACCATGAATAAGTTTGCGGCCACGCGTCAATCGGAGCCGGAGTCCATTCAACCCGCCTCCGCAGCTCCAACCGCACCCCGCGCCATGGGAGCAGTGGCGGCCGCCCTCTCGTTAGCCAGGGCGGCCGCCCAAGACCCCGTACCCCAAACTTTTCGTGCGCGTATGGCGGGTACGGCCTCGCCAGTCATGGAACGTTTCACCCTCGAACAACGGGCTGACCGGGTGCGTATTGTGGATGCCGACGGTTCGGTTTATGAGTCTGATCGTCCGCTGGCCACGGCCGCGCTCCGTGCCGATGCCAACGCGCTAAAAGCTGTGAGCAGTACCCGATATCAAAAGGTAACCACGCCACAACCGACCGCCGGTGTTCGTGCGGAGGACGGATCGGTCGCGCTGCCGTCCGCGACTTCCTTCCGCTTGGTGGGGACCAACCAGACGCTTCAACTGCGCGTCGTTATCCTGGGGAAGCTGGTGCCGGTTGCCAACACCACCAACCAGCAGATGCAGGGGCAAATCCAGCTTGGCGAACAGCCCGCCTGTGATTTCCTCGCCACCCCGGTTCCAGTCGCGCCTTGAGGTACCTCGCTTTGTAAAATGAAAATGAAAGGCGAATTGACTTTGATGCACTGATGCATTAGCATCAGATGTATGAGAACGACGTTGGATATTGAAGATGACGTGCTGCAAGCTGCCAGAGAGCTGGCGCAGCGGGAAGGCAGCACGGCGGGTCGGGTCATTTCCACTTTGGCGCGGCGCGGCCTGACTGGCGCGCCCCTGAAGTCCGGAAAAACTACCGGCACGCGCGGTGGTGTACCGTTGTTGGCCTCGCGCGGCGAAGTGGTAACGCTCGAACGCGTTCAGAATTTGATGAACCAGGAAGGGATTTAAGCCATGCGCGCCTTGCTGGATGTGAACGTCATCATCGCATTGTTGGATCCCGACCATGCTTTTCATGAGCGCGCGCATGCGTGGTGGGCGGCGAATCGGAAAGATGGTTGGGCCAGTTGTCCGCTCACGGAAAACGGCGTGGTTCGCATCATGTCTCATCCCGGCTACAGTCAGAAGATGCGGTTCACGCCGGGTGATCTGATTGGCCGGCTTCGCCAGTTCGCCGGTCAGAGCGACCATGAATTCTGGCCGGATGGAATCTCTCTGCGCGACGAAAAAATCTTCACTGCGGAGCGCATTCACAGTTCACGCCAGCTTACCGACCTGTATTTGCTGGCGCTGGCGGTGGAACATCATGGCCGGTTGGTGACCTTTGATCACGGGATTCCGCTTTCCAGCGTGCCTAACGCCAAACCTGCGCATTTGTGTGCCGCGTAAGGGCCAAAGCAACAGATCACTTCTTCCGCGCTTCCTGAACCACGCGCACATAAGCGCTCGACAGCCGGGTCAGTTCGGCCCAATTCGATTCTTTGAGGATTTGGCTGGTCACCAAGGAACCGCCAATGCCCAACGCCGCCGCGCCTGCTTTAAGGAAGTCGGCCGCATTCTCCAGCGTCACGCCACCGGTGGGCACGAGCTTTAGCTGTGGCATCGGCGCACGCAACGCCTTGAGGTAATTCGGACCGAGGTTATCCGCCGGGAAGATTTTGATAAAATCCGCGCCCGCCTCCATGGCCAGGGCGGCTTCGGTGGGCGTGTATGCGCCGAGCATTACCGGGCGATTGGCGGTGCGACCCACTGCCACCACCTCCAGTTTAGTGATGGGGGTTACCAAGAATTCCGCGCCGGCATCTGCCGCTGCGCGGGCCATGGCCCCATTGAGCAATGAGCCCATGCCAATCAGGGCTTTTTGCCCGAAGTGAGCCACCACTTTTTTTAGGGTTTCCACCGGGTTGGGGATGGTCATCGTCAATTCCAGGATGGTGATGCCGCCAGCGACGACGGCTTCACACAGCGGAATGATTTGTTCGGGTTTATCCGTGCGGATCACCGGGATGATGCCCACAAATCCAATATCAGAAATGACAGTAGCTTTAGCTCGCATGGGAGGTAGAGTTTCGATTTCCTGACTGCGCTTTCAAGTTGAAAATAATTCGTACAACCTGAACTCAAGGCGTGGGTTTTGGCTGTGCGGCTTCCCATTCGGTCTTGCTGACCTTCTTCGTTTCGTGCAGGAACACAAACGCGCCACGCTTGTTCGCCACGATGATGTCTGGCAAACCCGTGCCTTTCAGATTCCCGACAGTCACTTGGGTGCCCACGCCGGAGTTGTCGTCCACCAAGTACGGGATGAAATCCACGGATTTGTCTGCTCCACGTACCGTCTTGAACCAATACAGTACTGCCGGCGCGTTGGGGTCCACGTCGCCCTTGGGACCATGCGCCCAGAAGCGTTTGCCGGTGACAATGTCCAATACGCCATCGCCATCCACGTCCACCAATTCGATGGCATGCGGTTGGGTGAAGTGTACTCCGTATTTGTTGTCTTTGGCTTCCTTGCCCATGATCACATGCTGGCGGAATTTGATTTCGCCGTTCTCCCGGTACTGTTCATGCCACACCAAACCGTGCCGATGCGGGTCCAGACAGGTCAACACGTCGTTCAAGCCGTCGCCGTTGAAATCGTAGGCATACATCTGGGCGGCACCTCCGGGAGCCGGGGCGAACGGCACTGGGTGGAAGGTCCACACTGGATCGCCTTCCAATGACTTGGGCTGCTCCCACCACCCATCCTGTTCTAGGAAATCCGCGCGCCCATCCATGTTGATGTCGCCAATGCCAACGCCATGGGTGTACTTATGCCATTTCCCCTTGGGCGAAATCGGGTGGAACTTCCATTGGTTCGTGGGCTGGCTCCAATCCGGCGCCACATAGCCCAGAAACCCGCCGGAGTTGCAGATGATCTCCGGTTTGCCATCGCCGTTGATATCGCCAAACATGGGTGACTCGTTATCCAGCACATCAAATACCTTGTGTTTCACCCACAGCTCGCTGTCGTCGGCGGCTTTTTGATTCTTCGGGTTCTCATACCAGGAAACTTCCTTGCCGGGCAGACCGCAGATGAAGATATCCGGCCAGCCGTCCCCGTTGAAATCGTAAACGAAGGTGATGAAGTTATCCGAGTAATCGTTTTCGTTGCCCAGCGATCCCTTGTAGCCGGGGATGGTTTCCTCGGTGCCGTCCGCCTTTTTCAGTTTCGAGGTTTTGGTGGCAGTGCGGTACTCGTGGCGTTTTTGAAAATCCCCACCCTCGTACCAGAATGGGCCGGCAACCACGTCCATCTTGCCATCATGATTAAAATCCGCGCAGCCCGCACCCTCGGCCCAGAAATGTTTTTCGAGCTGGATTTTTTTGAACGAATGCAAGGTGTAGTCGGCGGCCTGCGCGGTGATTCCCGCAGCCACCAACCCGGCGATAAGGTATCTGGATTGATTCATGCTGGGAGGCATTGTCCACACTCGGCCAAAAAGGTCAAGGAATGGGAAACGGAAAATTAGCCCTTCCACAGCAGACTGAATTCCGAATCTTCAACAGAATCGGTATGGCCTGAGTCATGGCTTGGCGTCAGCCAGTTTCACCGGTTCCAATTCCAAGCCGCATAGCAACGCTTTGCCTTGGATGGGAGTGAGTTTCAAACCAAGCAAGCCGGTGCGGAGAACGGTGAGGGAATACGTCTTTCCCACGACTTTATTCGCCTGGCCTGCCAGTTGGAATATATCCACCCGGTCGAGGGGTTTCAGTGTTTCGGTCGCGGCACGGAAGTTTTTCACTGGTGTCCAAGCCGTGCCGTCATCGGAAACCAGCACTTCATAGCGGGGCTGTCGTTTTTCGCCGCCGAACCATTGGAGGCCGATGCTGCGCACTTCGGCCCTGGGATTCAGGCGGAATTGCAACCACTCATTGGTGCCTCGGGTTGCCCATCGGGTGTCTGGATTGCCATCGATTGCGTGTTGGGCTGGGAAACCTTTCACCGCACTGCTGCACGTAACGGCGGGAATCGTACCATCTTTAGCGAGGCCATCGAGTTGCACTTCTTGCAGGCTGTTCCAGTCATTGTCGGCATTACCATGGCAAAGGACGCGCAGAAATCGCGCCTTGACGGCATCGAAAATAAACGAACCCGTTTCCGCGCCGCTGCTAGTGGCGAGGTCAAAAACGCGCTGGCCCGCTGCTGTGGACGTGGGATCGAGCAGCCAGAGGCGCAATTGGTAATTGCCGGCAGGCAGGTGGACAGGGGCCTTCTTGCTCGCCAGAATCGGTCCCAAATCCATGGAGATGGGCTGATCGGACTCGATGCCACTGCGCCCAATTTCGTCGGCACCCGTGGCACTCACCGGGACTACGAACGGGGTGGCCTTTGTTTCTTCCTCGCCCAAGGTTTGCCAGAGCTGACGCTGGGCGTCGAAATAGAACGTGAAGCGGCCGGAGGATTGGGCGAGTGGATCGTGCGAGGTGGGGCCAAACCGATAGCGCATGGCTTCCAGCCCCAGTTGCTGCCGCAGACGCACGATGTGCGGCAGCCAGCGGGTATTCAGGGAAACAACCAGCCCCTGCTCCCCACGGGTGATGCCGCCAAGCGAACTGAACTTGGCGAACTGTTCAATCAGCGGCTCCGGTCGGCATTCGGCCATCGCGGCACGCGCGGTGGGGAGGTCGCCTTTTTTGAACGCAGTTTGCGCGTCTTGGAAATGGCCGTGGGTTTCAAAAAACGCGCCGATAAAACGCTCCAGACTTTTGAAGTAGTTGACCTGGTCGCGCTGCTCCGGTGTAAGTGCCGCGAACTCCAACAACTCGATGCGCTTCAACCGTTCGCGGCAGCCAGCCACGACTTCGGCGATGTTCGTCAACGGACGGTCAATGAAGTAGTCACTGGTCTCGCGGGCGAACTTGGGTGCGTCGGTCACCCAGCGTTCGAGATACGCACCCATCGTTTCCCGGGCGGTAGCGCCGAACGAATTTGCGGCCATGGCGTCGCACGTCGTGCGCAACGATTCGTTCTGGGTGCGCTCCCAGACCTGCCGGATATGGCTGGCGAAGAACAAATCAAGCGGACGCGTCGTCCAGTGAATGATGCCAAAGCCGCTCGCCTTCGCCTCGGTGAGCTTCGTGTGAAAGTCAGCAAACGGCGTGTACGGACGGCCGATATAGTTGCCATCGTCGTGATGCGCCCAGATTACAGGGATGACCGGGCGATGCACGCCGACTTCCGCCAACTTCTGCCGTTTTTCGGCGGAGCCCAGCTTCGAGTCGTCGTGGAGCACGCCGTAATCCAGCCCAATGAGCGTGACGTGGCGTGGCAGGAATAAATCGGCACCCGGCAGGAATGCGAAGTTCCAGGTGCCCGCCGCCAGTCGTATTCGCTCGTGCCCCAGTTCCTTCAGCGCGCGGTCGAAGGCGCGCGTGATTTTTCCAATGGCGAACAGGTTATGCGAATGCCAAAACTTCGCCGCTTCGGGGGTGCGCGTGATCTCGGCTTGGTACTCCTCCTGCCAGCGGATCGGCATCTCGGTGACTTTCAAATCCATCCACGGCGTGCCGCCATTGCGGAACCAGACCACTAAACACGTGATTTGCGGATAGGCCGTGAGCAACGCTTCCACCTGTGCTTTGTAATAGCGATAGCCTTCGGGGGTGTCGGGATTGGCCAGCCACAGGGTTTGACTGCCTTCGCCACGTACACCGCTCAAACCGCCGGCCTGCGACTGGATGGCGAAGCGCGCGCCCTCCGGCAGCGTCTGGATCAACTCCTGCGGATTGGCTGAACCGGTGTCCACGTCGTCCGCGAAATACACCTCCATCCCGCGCTGTCCGGCATGGGCAAAGACCCCGGCCATTAACTTCTGCGCCGCTTCCGACCGTTGGTCCTCCGGCACCTGTCCCGCATCCGCGCCAAACACGGGCTGTTGGAAAACTTCGCCTCTCCAAAGACGGCGCACATCGTTCACGTGCATCGTGGACCAATCCCGGCCTTTGACGGTGGTGCTCAGATAACCGACAGGCTTTTTCTTCCCGTTAAACTCGAAGCTGACCATGGGGTTGTTCCCGTAGGCATGAACCATGATCGCGTTGTAGCCCATTTTCTGGGATTGGTCCGTCCAGCGGTTCCAATCCGTGAGGTTCCATGTTGAACAGCCGCTCAGAAAATTGTGCCAATCGAAAACCAGGCGATCTGGAACCAACGGAGTATCGAATATTGTCCAAGCGTTGAAGTTAAACGCGGAATGACTGGCTTGGACTGGGAGATTGCCGGAGAGTTGGAATCCGCAGCCCATTTTTTGCAGCAGGGCATATACACCAAACATCAAGCCTTGTTCGCCAGCACCCAGAAGGATACCGGTTTCCCGCTGGGGGGTGCGAATGGAGGCGGCACGATAACTTTCGGGCGACGCGCCAGGGACCAAGGGGACCAACTTGAGCAGATCAGGAGTGCTTTTGGGAGTGCCAAGCCGAATCACCTGGCTGGCCGCTCCCGGTTCGGTGGTAATGGCAAACGATTGCTTTGGGTACAGTTGTCTCAAATAGTGTGCCAGTTCGCTGGCCGCCAGCCGCTCGATGTCCGTGGCTTGGGGAGACAAGACGATGGGGATGTCCGCATGAAGTGGAATTTGGCTTGCCACGATCACCAAGGCCACCAATTGGAACACCAGATTAGTTATTTGTTGCATAGGCATCCGGATTTAAAAACTTCAATGGATTACCGAGGAGAGTGTAAGAAATCGGTTGCTGCTTGGAAAGGGTAAATTCAAGTCGTTATAACATGCAATCGTAATATCCTTAACATTAGTTACTTACCAACCACATGCCCAAACCACTATTCACCGTGGCGGGGCCGGAATTATGCCATCCGAATCGTTCAAAAAATTGTCTCATTTAATACTGGATTGTCCAGGGATCAGGTGATATGTTTTTCAAAAATACTAAGAACGTGTACAAAAATGCACACAGAACTGAATTGAGTGATATGAAAACTCGCCAAATAACTCGAACGGCCTTCACGTTAATTGAATTATTAGTCGTCATTGCCATCATCGCCATTCTGGCGGGATTATTGTTGCCGGCCTTGGCCAACGCCAAGCTCAAGGCCACGGGTGCCAAGTGTCTCTCCAACGCCAAACAACTTTGTCTTGGCTGGATCATGTATGCGGATGACAACGAAAATGAGCTGGTGTTGAATCCTTCCAATGGCGGTGGTACGGTGGCGACAAATCTGGCATGGTCCACCGGTAACATGGGAAATGCGACGGATGCTACAAATGTTCTTGTGATACGCAATGCGCTACTGTATCCTTTCGTTAACAGCACGGAAGTTTATAAGTGCCCGGGTGATAAGCGGAATGTCGTGAGGGATATCCAAATGAACTCGCGGATGGGTGGCGGTGGCAAGACCGGCGATAATAATGTTAATTTCTATATCTTTTTAACTTCTCCGACGATCACCAAACCCTCAGATTTTTGGGTATTTATGGACGAGAATGAGGTCAACGCGAATGACGGGTATTTACGGGTTGATCCCGTTCTCACGTATGACACCGTCACGTGGGGGTCTGGTGGTTTTAATGATTACCCGTCGGTTTACCACGGGGGCGCGGCTGGCTTGTCATTTGCGGATGGCCGCGCCGGCATGCACCGATGGAGGGATGAGCGCACCCTGAAAGCGACCCCAGGTGGTGGACAAAATAACGACACGGTGTGGCTCATGCAGCATGCCACCGAGCAGAAAAACGGGAATTCTTGGCCGTTGCCCAACCCCAATTAACCGTCTGCCGGTTGTCAGTGGTTCACTTGGATTCGTTCGAGGATGGCGTCGCCCATCTCCCGGGTGCCCACTTTGCGGATACCGCTTTCGCCTGGGGCACATATATCCCCGGTGCGGTAACCGTCTTTGATGGTCTGTTCCACCGCCTGTTCCACCGCCAGCGCCGCCTTGTCCATGCCGAAACTGTGATGCAGCATGAGGGCTGCGGATAAAATCTGGGCGATTGGATTCGCCAGGTTTTTACCGGCAATATCCGGGGCGGTGCCACCCGCTGGTTCGTAAAGGCCGAACTGGGTTTGGCCGGACACGGTTCCCAAACTGGCGCTGGGTAGCATCCCCAGGGAGCCGACCAATGCGGCCGCTTCATCGCTCAGGATGTCGCCAAAGGTGTTTTCACAGAGCATCACGTCAAATTGGCTGGGGCGGAGCAGCAATTGCATAGCTCCGTTATCCACGAACATGTGTTCCACTGCCACTTCCGGGTATTGGCGGCTCACGTCCGTCACCACCTGCCGCCAGAGTACCCCGTTTTCGAGCACATTGGCTTTATCTATGCTGGTGAGCCGCTTGCGACGCTGGCTGGCGGCGCGGAACGCCACATGGGCAATTCGCTCAATTTCCGGTGTGGTTGAAACCATGGTATCCACCGCACGCATAAAGCGACGTGCCACTCCACCCGTCTCGGGAACTTGAACCACCTCTTCCATGAATTTCGGTTGGCCAAAGTACAGGCCGGCAGTCAATTCGCGCACCACCAAAATATCAATGCCCCCCTGCTGTCGTTCTGGACGCAGCGGGCATACGTGCGACAAGGCTGCCGGCAAGCGCACCGGGCGCAGGTTGGCAAATAGGCCGAATTCCTTGCGCAAGCGCAGCAGGGCGGCGCGTTCCGGACGCTGATCGGCAGGTACGGTGGGGTCCCGTTGTGGCAGCCCGACGGAGCCAAACAGAATCGCATCCGACTGTTGGCAAAGTTTCAACGTGGCGTCGGGCAAGGCTTTCCCGGCGGCGTCAAAACCAGCCCACCCAACCGGCGCTTCGGTCAGTTCCAACCGGACGGCGAATTTCTGTTCGACGACCCGCAAGGTTTTGATCGCCTCACGCATGACTTCCGGCCCGATACCATCGCCGGCCAACACCGCAATTTTATATGCTCGATTACTCATAAAAAGCGCGGGAGCCTAGAGGGCTTGGGGCAGATTGAAAAGAAAGAAATGTGGTCTTGTTCGGAATTCGGCGGTGGGTGTTGGGACTTAGGCCAGTCATTACACCAACAATAGCGAAGAATCAGGTTGTTCCAGCCATGGTGCTTCCGAAGCTTTTCTGCAAGCTTCAATTCGCCTTATTAGCCGCCGTGGGCGGGAAGTTGGGCGGCATCCAGGCGGGCAGGGACTTGATCTCGTTGCGGGCGCTTTCGGAGACGGGGATGCCCCAGGTTTGGAAGAGGGGCCCGAGGTTTTTGCCGACGGTCTTGGAGAAGCGCACCATCCACTGGTCCCGCTTCTGGTCGTCGCTCTTGGGATGCTGCGCGGGCGGCAAGTCGCGGTATTCGGCAAAGACTTTCTTGAAGGCGTCCCAGCCGAAGCCCTCGCGCAACTGGATGTAGATGACGAGGGCCAGGAAGGGATCGCTCTTCCATTGCTCGTAGGGCGTCCCGGCGGCGAGGTGCTTGCGGATGTTCTTCTGGATATTATCGCTGGAGACGGCCCCATGCCCGCTGCCGGCGGGCAGGCCCACCACCGTCTCCATGATATACAGGGAGAAAATGTTCACGGTGACTTCGCCGGTGCCCTCAAAGGTCCAACTGCCGGATTGATGGTTGTGGCCGAGTTCGTGGAAGTGGCCCCAACTGCCCTTGGTGCTGAGTTTGGCGTAGTCCAGGACGGCTTCCTTGACGTCCAGATGCGTCATGATCGGGTAACCGGAGTGCATGTACCCGACGGAGATCTGCTCATCGCACACCATGCGCTCGGGGCGCTTGCGGTCCGCGCTGGTGCCGGCCAGTTCATCCTCGGCGGCGACGACGCGGTCCCAGTATTTCATCAGGGCCTCGGGGTTGTCGAGGTTGCGGACGACCTCGGAGGGCACGGAGAGAATCACGTGGGGGCATTCCAGTTCGGCCCAGGGCGCGGGGAGGGTGCGCTGGGTGGTTTTCCAATCGGCGTCGCTGGTCTTGCCGAGGATGTAGCGCGGGGCTTCGACGCCGCCGCTGACATGGACGGTGATGACGCCCAGATCGCACTTGCCGGGGACATCAATGTAAAGCGGCCCGCCGAACGCGCTGGCCACGGTGGTGACGGTTTGCTTGAGCGGGCGGCTCAGGGCGACCTCCGGCGCGCGCGACCAGCGGTCCTTGTTCCAAAGATGGTCGGTGTGGCAGCCGATGCGCACTTGAAACTTCTTGCCGGTGGCGCTCTCGGGCACCGTCACGCGGATGACTTCGCCGGGCGCGGCGTACAGGCCGGTGCCGTGCCAGTTGGGGACGGCGGTGTTGATTTCCAGGGCGCGATCCGCGACGCGCTTGGCCGTGGCGGGCACGCTGCCGGGGAAATTCGCGGCGGCGGGATGGGCGCGGACGGCCTCGGGCTCGGCGCGCTGGGCCTCCTGGATTTGCAGGGTGAGGAGGACGCGCGCGAGGGCGTCCTTGGTCTTCAGCGGGTGTTTGCCGGAAGGCAGCAAAGCGGTGGCGGCGCTCGCGGTGATGGCCTTGAGGCGCGGGAGGAAGGTCTGGTCCGTGGGCGGCAACATGCGGGCGGCCTGCGTGATGCTCCAGGCGACTTGGGCGAGGGCGGTCTCGTTGATTTTGGCGAGGGCGTTGGTGTTCAGCAGCGTGGTGAGGGCCAGGCTGGCGTTCACGAGCGGGCTGGGATTGCCATCGGCGGCGAAGCCTTTGGCGGTGGTCTTGCCCGCGAAGCCATCCGCCCAACCCAACCCGGCTGGGAAGAGGACTCGGTTGCCGTGATGTTCCGTGGCGAGGGATTTGCCGGCGTGAATCTGCGCCCAGCCCCAGCCCGTGATGCCGCTGACCCAGCCGCCGCCGTTGGCGATGTACGCGCGCAGGGCGTTTTCCTCGGTCTCGGTGCCCGCGACTTCCGATTCCGCGCAGAGGACTTGCGCCGTCTTCAACTTCTCGGTCCAGCCGGGGCCGTTGAGGAGTTCCACGGTGATGCCGGGCTGTTTGCGGAGCCATTTCTCCAGCCCGCCTGGTTTGCGCAGGGCCACGCGCACGGCGGCGCCGGGACCGGCCGCGCCCCCCGCCCAGCGCAGGGAATTGAGCAGGAGTTTTTCGGTGTCGGCGTGGGTGTCCGGGGTAAAGTAGCCGTCGTGGCCGAAGATGACGACGCGCCCTTTGCCGTGGCGGGCGGCTGCGACGATGGCCACGGAGACGTTGGTGCCTTCCTTGCCGACGACCACGGGAAACGCGCCGGGCCCAAACAGGCAGAGATTCCCCGGCGCTCCGGGCGCGCCGATTTCTTTGACGCCATTGAGCAGGAACGCCAGGTCGCCGGCAGGGGCCTGGGCAAATGCGGCGGTTACCGCAAATGGAACGAGGAGGATCATCTTCCAAGCGGCACAATAACGGCGTAATACTCGTGACATGCCGCGAAATATACCGGGGAAGGTGCCGATTGCAACCCCTTGCTTTTAGCTGCCAGTGATCAAGGCTCGGCGGCGGCAACTTCAGCAGCTACAAATTAGGTGATTTGCGGATGCCGTGGAGGGTAAGTCCAGTTACCGTTAGGGCGCACCCGCTTACGGCAGGCTGGTGTTCGTGCGCCACTGATCGGTAACCGCCCAGAAATTCAAGGGATACACCGACTTGGGATAGGCGATGTACCGGGCGCTGCCGTCGGCAAAGGCGTAATTCGAGCCGCCGCTTTTCCCCGCCTTGCTGCCGTTATGCTTGGACTGATCCACCTCCGTGAAGTCGTTTCCCGCGATGGACTCCAGAAAATCCATGTGCAGGTGCGGCGAACCATTGTCCTTCTCCCCAAACACAATGGTATCCGAGGTCAGGGTGATGCTGGTGCGGCGAAACCCATTGGATGCCGTTAACGCCCCGATCTGGTTAAAGTCCATCGTGTTGTACGTCACCGAAAAATAATCATTGAAGGCGTTGACGATGTAGCTGCGCGGATCGGAATCTCCCCGCAAGGGGCTGCCGGGGTAGGTGGGCGGCGAATTCGGGCCATCGCTGGGGCAGACGAGAATCTTTTCGGTGACGTAATAGGAAAAGAGCCGCGCCGGCCAGGCATTGGGAAACGTGGGGGGCGGGAAGAATTCCTCATTATCATCGTTATACATCACCATGGCAAACCCAAGCTGCCGCAGATCATTGCAACAGGCGATTTTGCGCCCCGCCTCCTTGGCCCGCGCCAGCGCGGGCAACAACAGACCGGCCAGGATGGCGATAATGGCGATCACCACCAGCAGTTCAATCAGGGTGAACGCCTCCGCTACGCGTGACTTGTTTTTATTCATGGTATCCAAACGAGCAACTTAGAATGGACGCTGGGAAACCAGGAAACCTTCAATGTTTTCCAACGACCCGTCGTGGTCTGGCCAAGCGTCCCGCGCCAGGTGTAACCCTGAAGGCGGCGGCAATGGATACGCCATGATCAATCCCGCCACGCATCAAACGTCGGTCTTCCTATCAAAGCGTACATTGACGCAACCCCTGCAGGGTTGATGGGAAAAGGTGGGGCGCATATAAGGGTAGGTTGCTCCCTCTTCGCCCCCGCAACCAACCCTGGCCTGTGGTGACGCAATTCTTTCAGAATTGTTGCACGCACCACCCGCCGCCGCCCAACCCAGCGGGGGATTGAGTCCCTCAATCCGAAGGGGTAAGGCAAATACAGCGTATTTACTGGGTTTTTTG
>JBAXGN010000087.1 GCA_037139415.1 Verrucomicrobiota bacterium
ATGGTCGGCACCATGAAAACCAACTGGCCACCGGAAACCATGAACGAAAAGGGCGGTCGAGAAGACTGTTCAGTCGCTCCCTCAAGGTTATGAGCGGCTATCTTCCATCACCAAAAGGTTGGATCGCGGTTCTCGTGGTTGTTTTTACGCTCTTCGATATTCCGACTAGGTTCACTGGCATCTCAGGACGACCGAGTTTGGTCCCGGTGCAGACTTGGATTGTGGTAAGCATCGCCTTGGTTGGTTGCGTGGTTGCCTGTTTGTTTGCCGCCGTACGCGGCCGACGTCCGGACCAGGTCGCGGGGGCATTGGCAGGGCTAGTTACCTTATGGATGATTGTCATGATTATTCGAGTGGCATTTGCTTGAAGGCCGCGCTGCCGTTACAACCCAATGCCGCTGCGGGCCAGCGCGGTGCTAACGCCTCGCTGCTGTGGCTGCCTTCAATTTGGCGATGAACACCTTGAAGAACTCCGTATTGTAATCGTGCCAGGTGCCGCAGCTCACCAGATTGCCGTCCACCACACATGATTTTGCAACGTACTCCCCGCCAAACTGGGTGACATCGAGCGCGCACTTGCTCACCGTGGTCATCTTGCGCCCCCCCTTGAGGACGCCCGCCGCCGCGACAATTTCCACCCCGTGGCACACCACGGCCACCGGTTTGTTTTGCTCGAAGAAATGCCGGGTGATGCGCAGGAGGTCCTGATCGTAACGCAAATATTCGGGGGCGCGTCCGCCGGAAACAAACAGGCCCGCATACTCCTCGGGCTTCACATCGCGAAAGGCAATGTCAGCCTTGATATGGTACGCGGGCTGCTCGCGGGTAATGTCCCACGGCACATCGGCGTTGGGCGGCACTTCATGCGCGACGCCGTTGTAGAGGCGCGCCTCGGGCCCGGCCACTACGACTTGAAATCCATCCTCCGGCAGACGAAAGAACGGGTAAAGCGTATCCATCATTTCCGTGGCATCACCAATGGGCATTAAAACTTTGGGCAATGGCATATTCTGATTCTCCGGGTTCCGGGGGGTGGTTTGCGTGGACGGCTCGCGTGCGTTCAGCAAGTACGGTGCCGCCTTGACTCCGGCGGCCGCCGTAACAGCTAATTGCAAAAACTGACGCCGATCCGTGCGATACATAACCTCCGCAGTCTGTCAGGGATTATGGCGGGTTCAAGGCTTTTTTCGGCAGGGGATGAAATCGCGATTACGCTGTGGAGCATGCGGCGGAACTCCAATCCAGGGGATCATGAATTATGGCATGGGCAAGCGAAACCAAAAGGTGCTGCCGTGACCAACGCGGCTCGTCAGACCAATGGTCCCGCCATGGGCTTCGACCGCCATTTTGCAGAACGTTAGCCCCAAGCCGGTGCCGAAGCGGCGTTTATCGTCGCCAGCCTGGCCAAATTTCTCAAAGATTTTCTGGTGCCAAGGGGCAGGGATTCCCGGCCCATTATCCACAATGGAAAACTGGACCGACTGCGGTTCCACTTTAACGCTCACGGTGATTTGCCCATGCGGCGGCGTGTGCTTCATCGCGTTGGCAATCAAGTTTTCCATGACTCGCGCAATGAGCCCGCCATCCATCCGGACGAGGATCGGGGTGTCTGGCGCATCGAGGCACAGCCCGCGTCCGCGTCTTAGCGCTGACATTTTCTCCATGACCTGCCGGGTCAGGGCCGCCAGATCGTGTTCCGCCTTGTCCAACGGCATTTCCCCCGCTTCCATCCGGCTCACATCCAGCAGCGAGCGGGTCATTTCCAATACATTTTGCGCCGCCTCACGCGCCGCTTGAATATGATGCTTGCCGTCTGCGGAGAGTCGCGCCGCGTCGGTGAAACTCAATAGTTCCAAGTACCCATCCACCACCAACAGCGGCGTGCGCATATCATGCACGATCATGTGGGTCAGATTGTCCCGCAAGGCCTCGAGATGCTTGAGCCGCTCGTAACTGGTCTGCACCTGTTCGTTACGATGCTCCAATTCGAGCTGTAACCGGTGCAAGCGCAGGTGGGTGCCCACCCGGGCGGCGACCTCGGAAAGCTGGAATGGCTTGGTGATGTAATCCACCCCCCCTGCCTCAAAGGCGCGAATTTTGTCCGCAGTGGCATCCAGGGCGCTGATGAAGATAATCGGGATATTGGACAGCCGCGGATTGGCCTTGAGTTGCTGGCAAACCTCGAAGCCATTCAGGTCCGGCAAGCCAATATCCAACAGGATCATATCCGGTGGCGATGCTTGCGCCGATTGAAGTGCGAGTGCGCCACTGGCCGTAATTAAAACCTCATACCCCGAGGCTTTTAACATGCTCGCGAGGATTTGCGCCACATCACTTGAGTCATCCACGACCAAAATGGTTGCGTTCATTGTATGTGTCACGTTAGCTTGCATTACTTGACAAGAATATAGTTCACAACGGCCAGCCGTCCAATTTTAACAGTAGCTTTCGATGCGCCGCTGAGAAAGGAAGGGACTCCAATTCCCGCCGCGCCACCCAGCGCCAATCCGGCCCGCTCGGGAAATCACTCACTTGGAGGATCCCGCGAAACGCTTCCAAGCGCAGACGGTAGCGGGTGATGGAATGGGCGGTATTTGCCACCTTGGCAAGATTGCGAAGCTGAAAACCGGACTGTTGCAGGACGAATGGCGCATCAATCACCGCCTTGGGTGCCGCCTCAAATTCAGGGAATTGCCAAAAGCCGTCATTTACCCCGCCAGCGGGCCGCCGATGGATTAAAAGTCTGCCCTTGCGTGCCAATAGCAAGACGATGTGGCGGCGCTGGATCGGCTTGGCTCGGACCGGAATGGCGGGCAGTTGGTCGGTCAAGCCGTGTTGGCAGGCGAGACACTGCGGCTGGATGGGACACGCCGAACACTGCGGCTGGCGCGGCGTGCAAACCAGTGCGCCCAACTCCATCAACGATTGGTTCAGAAACGAATGGCAGTTCGCCAGCGGCAACTCTGGCCCCACACTGCGAAACTTGCCAGCAGCGTTGACCAATTGCCCGGCCAGTCCCCAAAGCGTTAGCTGGACAGCGCGTTTCGCTGGATCACCCCGCAGGCAAAACACCCGGGCCAACACACGGATTACGTTGCCATCCAGGATGGGCACAGGTTGGTTGAAGGCGATGCTGCAAATCGCACCCGCCGTGTAACGACCAATACCGGGCAGCGCGAGAATGGCTTCGTAGTTCTCAGGGAATCTGCCGCCATGTTGTTCCATGATGCAGCGCGCCGCCTTCTGCAAATTGCGCGCCCGGTGATAATATCCCAGCCCCTCCCATAGTTTCAAAACCCGGTCCGGTTCGGCTTCCGCCAGCGCCCGCACCGTCGGCAATTCCCGTAACCAGCGTTCCCAATACGGGATGACGGTCTTGACCTGGGTTTGCTGCAGCATCACCTCGGACACATAGACACAATACGGGTCCGTGGTTCGCCGCCAAGGTAAATCCCTGGCGTGTTTGGGATACCATTTAAGCAGTCTCGAAACGATTGCGGCGATTGTTCGTTGGTGCGGCATCACGCGTACCAAATACAATAACCAGCAACATCTGGCAACATTTACTGCCCGAGGTTTACGGCAACCGCAACCGGTAAAAGCGCCGGGTGGGAGCGGCGTCCATGGCATCCTTGAAGGGATTGGCCCGGCTGCCGGGCGAACCTTAGCGGGCGGTGAGGCGGTAGAAGCAGCGGGGGGCGGCGTTGGTCAGCGTGGTGGTGATCCGGTTGCCGTTGGTGGCCCAGGTGATGGCGGGCTCATTCGTCCATGCGCCGGTCGGGGAGGGCGCGCTCTGCACCGTCCACACCACGTCCGATTGGTTCGTCACGCTCAAGGTGATCCCCCGGCCCACCGCGCCGCTAGCCATCCGGCTCGCTACTGGGATAGGTGGGACGGTGAAGGGATACTCGATAACGGCTCCCCCCGAAGTGCCAACCTTTTGAGCAGCGTAAATACATCCAACTCCAAAAGCCATATCCTGACCGGTCCCATTACCGTTCAAGGCAAAAAGAGTGTGCAACGTTCCATCCGGATAATAACTCCTGAATGAGGTGGGCGTACAAAACCCCAGCAACACCTGATCCAGGTTGGTGCCGCCGGGGCGCAGCACCCAATCCCCGCCGGTGACGCCGACGACGTTGGACAGGGACATGATGGGTGTGAGCGCACTGGTGGCCACATTCTGGGCGTACACCGTGCCGTTGGCCCCGAGCAACTGGTAGTTCACCCCGCCCAGCGTCAGCACCGCCCCCAGCACCACGGGGGAGGGGCCGGTGGAATTGATAATTCCAATCCCGTTACCGTCTTTGTCGAAATGGGTCACGCCGCTACCCAACACATTCACCCCGCCATTCACCCCCGCCCCGGCGTCCACGATGCCGCTACCGGCGCTAAAGCTCCCCACCGACGTCCCGTTGGTGTCGTAAAGGGAAACGCCGATGGAACTGGTCACGGCAATCAGGCCATTGGTGAGGTAGGCAATGCCCGTGGGGGCGTAGCCGAAGGAGATGGTCACCTGCGCCGGGGCCTTGGGCACCAGCGCCGCCGCCAGCCCACCCGCCAGCAGGAGGCGGAGGAGCAGGCGCACCCGGCCCCCGTGGCCGGAGGCGAGCGCATGATGTCTGCCAAGCATACGCCCACCCTTACCGCGCCCAGCGGCATAGGGCAAGCCTTTTTGGAATTCGGAATGCGGAATGCGGAATTAAGGGTTGCGGCGCAGAGCCAATGCACGCGCCAACATTTTTGGAGTACGGCGGCAAGGTGGGGGGAAGGGGCCGCGACGCCGTTTTGGATCAGCGCGCCCAAGCCTTGGAGTTTCTCACCCCATTCGCGCCACGGGAGCCTGCGGGTGTTGCCATCCAGCAGATTTCCCTGCGGCCCGGTCCGGGTTGTGTCCGGCGCAGAGTTCTGCCCCGCACCCCGTGGTGTCCGGAGGCCGCGCGCTCCCATGGCAGGTTTCCGTGCGTCGCTCCGGACGTTTGCGCAACGGGTGGCGCATTCGGCGCAGTGGGTCCGGCAAATTCGCGGGGCGGGCGTGGATTTCCCGCGTGCGGCTCGGATTTTTTCGTCACCCATGGCGCTTTTTGGCCGTCCCATACGGGGTTTTTCGCGGCCAGTGGTGTATTGCTGGGCGCCAGTATTTCATTTTCCCCGGCTAGCGCCGCATTTTCCGGTGCCAGGAAACCATTTCCCCCGGCCCGCGTTTCATTTCCCCCGCCGGGATTTGGTTTCCCCCCGCCAGGAAATCATTTCTGCGCGCCGGGATTCCATTTCCCCCTGCCAGGATTTCATTTTCCCCCGGCGGTATTTCATTTCCCCCTGCCAGGATTTGATTTACCCCAGCCGGGAAATGAAATCCCCCTACCGGGAAATGGTTTTTGCGGACACAAATTTCCGCCAAAATCACGCAAAAAACGGGTACCAGACCGCAAATGCCCGTCCCGCAGTCTCCCGGCGGGTGTTTGGGCACGGGGAATGCGTTGATGCTCGCGGGGCGCGTTGCGGGGCGGCTGGCTGACCGGAACAGGATCGCGCTGATGCTGGCCAATGTCACGGCCTCGGACGCCCATGGGATGGCGGATGGTCGCCGCCTGGCGCGGCGGTGGTTCGGGTCAACGCAGCCAGCGGATGCGGTAGTATTTGTGCGGGTAGCCCAGCAGGTCGAGGTCGTGAAGCTGGATGGCGTTGGTGGTGGTGCTGTTGGTTTCCAGGAGCAGATGCCAGTCGCGCCGGGTCCGGTTGTCGCTGGGATGTTTAATGTGGTACGTGTGTACAGGCGCGTTTTGACACGGCCCCTCCTACTCGACCGAAATTTCTGCAACAATTTCATTTTGGGTGTTCGCCGGTGCTTTCTGGTGGTTTCCGGTGCGCTCCCAGGCCCATGATGCCCGCCAAACATTTTCGTTTTTTGGTTATTGCTTTCCGGGCAGGCCGCCTATACTCAGCGCCATTATGGATATATTGGTAGCCACTTTGTGCGACGCGGCCACGGATTCGCAGGGTAAACTGAACATCCTGGGCACGTTCGACACCATCAACGCCGCGCAAATGCCGGCGGTACACCCGCAATGTTCGGTCGCGCTGCGGATGGTGTTCAACAAGATGGAGGAGGGGGAGCACAAGGTGCGCCTGAATTTTGTGGATGAGGATGGCAAATCGGTAATGCCGCCCATTGAGATGCCGGTGGCGGTGGAAGTGCCAGACGAAGCGTTGTTTATTTCCCGCAACTTTATCGTCAACATTCAGCATTTGAAATTCGAGAAGCCGGGTTTGTACTCGGTGGACGTGGCTTTGGATGGCGACCAAAAAGAAAGCATCCCGCTGCTGGTGCGGCATGTGCAGTCGCCAGCCCAAAGCACCGAGCAGCAACCGTGGGAAAAACCGCAGGAATAACCGCTCAGACCATGGCTTTCAAAGATTTCCCCAATCAGGAACAGGTCGTCACACTGCTCCAGCGCAGCTTGGAACGCGGACGCTTGGGTCATGCCTACCTGTTCATCGGCCTGGAACTTGGCGTGCTGGAAACCATGGCGCGCACCCTGGCCAAAACCCTCAATTGCCAAAACCCGCCTCATCGCGGTGCGACCGGGCTGGCTACCGATTGTTGTGATCATTGCCTCACTTGCCGCAAGATCAACGAGGACCTGCACGCCGACATCCATTGGATTCGGCCCGAGTCCAAAATGCGCCAGATTTCGGTGGACCAAATCCGCGAGTTGATGGGGACGGTGAACCTGAAGCCGACGGAGGCGGAATTCAAGGTGTCAGTGCTGGTGGCGGCGGATCGGCTGAACGTGAGCGCCGCTAATGCTTTCCTGAAAACCCTGGAGGAACCGCCGGCCAACTCCATCCTGATTCTTCTCAGCACGGAGCCGCAACGCCTCCTCGAAACCATTCTTTCCCGCTGTCTGCGCCTGACCTTTGCGGCGGGTAGCGCGGTGCAGACGGACGCAAAAACCCTGACGTGGCTGGGACAGTTTGTGGCCGAAGCTGCGCAGGGCAACCGCAGCCTGCTGGGGCGCTACAAATTGCTTGCGCTGCTGGTCCAGCGCCTGGGCGAGATGAAAGCGGAGATTCAGGAGACGCTTACCGCCCGATCCCCGATCCAGAAATATGAGGAAGCGGAACCCGGCTTGGTGGAAAAGTGGGAGCGGGAACTGTCGGCGGCGGTGGAATCGGAATACCGCCGGCAACGCATGGAATTGCTGGCGGTGTTTGAATGGTGGATGCGCGATGTCTGGCTGCTCACGCTGGGCGCCGCTGAGGGTTTGTTCACGTTCCCCCAATTTTCCAGCCAGTCGGAGATCGTGGCCAAACGCATCCAGGCCCGCGAGGCGCTGGAAAATCTCGACGAAATCGAGCGCACCCAACGCCTGCTTCACACCAACGTGCAAGAGGCCCTGGCGCTGGAAGTGGGGTTGCTGAAACTCAAGCTCTAGCCCGCCATGCCGGGAAAACCCGACACCTCTCCACTTGCCCCGCCGTCGCCATCATCCATGGAACGCGTCGCCGCCCAACTCCTCGGGTTGCTGGCGGGGGTTATCCTGGTGAAACTCGGTAATCCGGTAATTTTCTCCGATCAACTTCAGGCACCCGGGAATTTTTTTGAATGGTGTTTCATGTCCTGGCCGCCGGGGTGGAGTTTCTGGATGCTGGCACTGGCCATGCTCGTCAGCCTGCCCCTGTGGCGTTGGAAAACCAATGTGCCCGCCTGGCTGCTGGGGTTGCCGCTGCTCTGGTTGGGCTGGCAATGGGTTGCCGCGCGTTGGTCGGTGGATGCGCGGTTGACCGCCAAAGTGCTGCCGCATTTCGCCGCCTGCGTGGGCGCATTCTACGTGGGTGTCTTTGCCATGGGCCGGTTGCGACGGGATACACTGTTTTGGGCCGGGTTGCTGGCCGCCTTTGCCTGGGTGCTGTACGAGGGATGGGATCAGCATTTTGGCGGGCTGGCGGCCACGCGCCGCCATTTTGAAACGATGGATTGGAGCCAGGCCCCGCCCGGATTGCGTGTCGCGTGGGAGTCCGCCGGGTTTCGTTACAAAATCATGAGCGACCGGATTTTTTCCACGTTCGTGTATCCCAACGCCCTGGCCGGGGCGATCCTGTTGTTACTGCCGCCCTTGCTGGCCTGGCTGGCGGTGGTCTGGCGCAAACAGATGGCGGCGCTGCTGCTGTTGTTCTTGGCACTCCCCTGCCTGTATTGGTCCGGTTCCAAAGCCGGATGGCTGATCGCGTTGGTGCTGGGGTTGGTCTGGGTGCTACACCTTTCGCTGGGCCGCCGGGCACGGTTGCTGATCGTGGGCGCGGTCTTGCTGGTGGGGGTGACCGCCTTCTTTCTGCGATTCTCGACGTACTTCGCCAAAGGCGCCACCAGTGCCGGCGCGCGGTTTGAATATTGGCAGGCGGCGTGGGGTAATTTCAAAGCGCATCCAGTAGTAGGCTCGGGGCCGGGCACCTTTGGCGCGGTCTATCGCAAAGTGAAATCACCTGGTGCGGAAATGGCGCGGCTGACCCATAATGACTACTTGGAACAAGCCTCGGACTCTGGCGGCATTGGAGGCTTGGCCTATGCGGCGTTCTGGCTGGTGGGGTTGGTCTGGGGTTATCGCAACTGCGCGGCGCAACCCATGCGGCTGGCGATCTGGCTGGGTCTGCTGGGCTGGAGCCTGCAAGGATTCGTGGAGTTTGGCTTGTACATTCCCGCGCTGGCGTGTCCAGCGTTTCTGCTGTTCGGTCTGCTGGCAGGGCAGGAGGAAGAAAAGCAAGTGTTGCCCTTGTCGTTGATCAAAGGGCGAATACCATTACCCGGATGAAAATTAGGCATAACCCAGTGGCGTGCAAATGCAGCGTGTCGAGTGACGGATGGGGAATTGACCAGGCAAATCTTCACCAGAGTGATCACTCGCCTGTCCGCACCTCCAGTTGCGGTCGGAATCAATTACTAAACTCGATATTGGCAATCATTCTGATGGCTGCCGTGCATGGCGTGCTTGGAGACACCATCCATGCTCAGGGCGAGGTCATGGCGTATCCGACCCCGAAGGGAATTGAGGCATCGCCGGATTACCAGGTACGGGCCAACAGCAAAAACATTTTTGTCTATAACACCCCGGTCTTTTCCATGGCCACCTTTGCCTTCAGCGGCGAGGTTGAAGTGGTTCTGGACGTGAAGCGGCCGATCAAACACCCGGTCATTCGGCCACTGGCGCGGGGCATCAAGCCCATCGTGGAGGGGAACACCCTGCGTTTTCGTATCAACCGCCCCTGTAATTTGGCGGTTGAAGTGGATGAAGATCTTCACCGGCCGTTGTTCCTGTTCGCCAACGCGCCCGAGGCAAATGCCCCCAAGGCTGGTGATCCAAACGTTCGCTATTTTGAGGGCGGCAGGATTCATGAGGTTGGCAAAATTGAGTTAAAGGACCATGAAACGCTTTACCTGGCGGGCGGGGCGGTGGTCCGCGGCGTGATTCGCGCCAAAAATGTTTCCGGTGCCCGGATACTGGGCCCCGGTATTCTGGATGCTTCAACGCGCATGAATCAGTCGAAGATGGTGGACTTGACCCGTTGCACGAATATCGAGATCAACGGGGTCATTGTGCTGGGTAGCTATGGGTGGACCGTTGTTCCCCGGCTTTCGGAGGACATCCACTTGCGCAACGTCAAGATTCTCAGTTGGCGGGATAACGACGACGGCTTCGATCCCGATAGTTCCCGGCGCATCACTGTGGACAATTGTTTCTTTCGCACGAAGGACGATTGCATAGCCGTCAAAGCGCATGACAATTCCGGAATGACCGGAACGACCTCCAAAGGGGACCCCAACCTCTTCAACGTGGACGATGTGAAGGTCATGAATTCCATTTTCTGGAGTTCCGAATGGGGTCATGCTTTGACCGTCGGATTTGCCATCCGGGCACCCGCGGTTCGCAATATTTTGTTCAAGAATTGCGACATCATCAAAAAAGAAAAAGGGCCCGCCATGAGCATTGACAACCACGATCTGGGCCTGGTTGAAAATGTTCGTTTTGAAGATATCCGGGTGGAGGATGGCTGCGACAAACTGCTGGCGGTGAAGGTGGCTTTTTCCGAATACAGCGCGGATTGCCCGTTTGAATATTACCGCAATAATGCCGCACGCAAGCCGCCCAAAGGCGAGGCTTGGCTGAACGTGCAGCGGGAAAAGCGTTCCAGCAAACGCGGTCGGGTTCAAAACGTGTGGTTCAAGGATATCCAAATCGCTGGCGACCGTCTGCCGGAGTCGGACATCAGGGGATTCAGCCCGGCGAATGAAGTGGACACGGTGGTGTTTCAAAACGTCACGTTTCAGGGTAAAGTCTTGCAATCGGCCTCGGAAGCGAATCTACGGATCCAAAACGCCACCAATGTCCGGTTTGAAAAGTAAGAGGTGGGTGAAAAATAGGAAATAATCCCCCTGCCATTTTTCCGCCGGAATTTTGGTCAAAAGCAGTCTTGCTCCGGACAAAAGCAGTCTTGCTTTTTCAAAAACAAGTGACGTTTTGGCGGGGTTCTGCATGGGTTATTTGCTAAACCACAGGCACTTACGCATGAAAATTCCAAAAACCGCTATTTTTAGGCCACTTTACTTTAACGGCAGGCGTTAAAGTAACCGCTGGCAGCCCTGCCGGGGTGCGGTTGGGTTTATTGGGCGGCTTTCCGGAGGTCATGCCCCGTTCCCCGCATAGACCGCACCGGGCTGAAAGCCCGTGATGTGATAGCTTGGGGTGAAGCCCCAAGGAAACGATGAACCACCTTGTTACCACCGCCCTGAAAGGGAGGGATGTTCCATTCCATGATTGCCGCCCGCAACGGTGGTACCGCCCTTACAGGGCGGGGCGGTTGGCGGGAAACTTATTCCCGGGCCTTCAGCCCGGGCTATCACCTCACAGGCCTTCGGCCCTTTGTTCCATCCTCACCTTCTCATTGACCCCGCCGCCGCGTTTGCTATGGTTTGGCCCATGCCAAATCGGGATAAACTTGGTGAGTTCACCGCGTGGTGCCAGAAGCACATCAGCGGCGATGAAAAGGGGCAGGCGCAAATCTTCCTCGATCGTCTCTTTCAGGCTTTTGGTCAGGCTGGCTGCCTCGATGTGGGCGGCACCACCGAATTCCGCATCCGCAAGTCCGGCGAGGATGGCGGCGGCACCGCCTTTGCCGATTACGTCTGGAAGCCCGTCGTGCTCATCGAAATGAAGAAGCGCGGCGAGAACCTGCAAAAACATTACCGCCAGGCTTTTGATTACTGGACCCGCCTCGTCCCCAACCGCCCGCGCTACGTCGTCCTCTGCAACTTCGACGAGTTCCGCGTCTATGATTTCGATACGGACCTCGACGCGCCCAAGGACATCCTCAAGCTCACTGAACTGCCGGGGCGCTGGGGTCCGCTGGCCTTCCTGGCCCCCGGTTCGCCCAAGCCCACCTTTGAAAACGACCGCGAGCAAGTCACCCGGCTGGCCGCCGATTGCCTGGCCGAATGCTTCCGCAAACTGGTCAAGCGCGGCGAACCCGTCACCGCCCCCGGCATCCCCAAACATTATCCCGTCGCCAAAACCCTGATCACCAACGACTGCATCCGGCCTTTGGCATAGCAGATATCAAGTTGAACATATGAAGCGACCTAAAAAACCAAAAGTTAAAAGTCAAAATCGCCAGCCAAACCAGAAACAACAAGAAATTAGTTGTTCGGATGATACAATCAGAAGAATTGTAGATAACCTTTTAAAGTCGAGGCTGTTTTGGCTAGAGATTGGTATAGGGATTTTGATAGCAGTAATATTGGGATGTTGGGGGATAACATCTTTTGTTGGTTCAAGTGTTAAAACTTCTATTAAGGATTTTGAGTCCAATACCGTTAGTTCTTTGAACGTAAAGTTACAATCGGAAATTCATACATTTGAAGTTAATGCAAGTAATCGCCTTCAGAAAGGTGACATGATGTTACTGGAAATAGATGCCTCAAGTAGTAACCAAATGGTCAGGCTTAGCAATGCACTTGCGCATTTAGAGACTAATGTAAACATACGTCTGCTAGCTGAGAATTATGAAATGACGAATCGCATTGTTCAATCATTTCAAGAACCAAGAATAAGTAATACGGTGTCCCAGGTGGCCTCAATATACGCTAGAGAACTTATTGGTAAACAGATTCAACCAGAAGTTGATAAATTTAAGACTGATTTGGATGTTTTTCGGAACAAAGCGGATTTGGATATTAAGAAACTTCGTGATGAATTAGCGTTTTCCCTGACAATTTCTAAAGCTTTGGGAGATGATCGCAAAGCGTTCGATGAATTAGCTAAAATCCAAGATAACCCTAATTCTCCAAATCGTGAAATCGCAGTTAAAACGATTATTACCATCATGAGGCAGCTCAGTGAGGCGGCGGTAAATCGCAGAAATGCTATAGACATTTGGGATGGAACAACCAACAATATGACAACCGCCACGTTTGAAAATTTCGTGGATCGCTATTACGATTCATTGGCATCGACTAGACTGCATGTTATTCACCAGTTGTTCTGTCAGGAGAGGTTTCCACTTTACAAAAGGATTTCATTTCTAATCGACGTTATGAAAAAAGAAGAAAGTTTGGTGTGTTTAAACCAGGCTTGCTTTCTATTAAGTCAGACAAAAAGTGATGCAAAATGGAGCATTATTGGTGTTCCCCTTTTCATAGACTGGTGGGAGAAGAATAAAGAGAAAATGTATCAGGAAATGATTGATCAAAAAACACCAAAACAATAACGAGCCATTATCCTGCCGCCAAAACCCTGATTACCGACGACTGCATCCGCCCGCAGGTCCAGGGTGTTACCTTGGTGCCATGATTCGCCTTGCCGCAACACTGAATGTCACGCAACCGATGACTATGAGAACATCCATCTTTACTGTACGTTTATGCGCCTCGATCTTCGGAGTAGCGCTAATGCTGGAGACTGCGGCAGGCGCAGCAGTATCAAGCCCCGGTCGAACGACGATTGAAGCGGTGGAACAGGCCCACGCCAATCTTTGGAATAAGTTTATGGACAAACATGGCGTCATCCTCGACTTCGTTGGTGACCTGTCGACTCCCGAAGACTGCTCCTTGGGCAAACCCAACGCCATTGGCTGGTGGAGCCCGATTGAGGATGGACCGATGTTCACCGGCCTGTACCTCCCGGCCGCGTGTGAACGCGCCCGCCGCAGCGGAGCCCAGGTGGACAAGGACAACGCGCGGCGGCTGGTGCAGGGCCTCCTAAAATGCGCCTCGGTCTCCGATGTGCCGGGCATGATTGTTCGCGGCATGGGCTCGGATGGTAAATGCCACTATCCCCTCGGTTCGGACGACCAAACCCATCCCTGGTTCTATGGATTCCATGCGTATTGCCTGAGCGATCTGCCCACCGCAGCGGAGCGCCAGCAGATTGCCGCGAAGATGCAGGAGGTCGCGAACGTCCTGGAATCCACCGGCTGGAAGTGCCCCTGCGATGGGGCCTTCAAGGGTGATTTCCGGGGGGGCTTTCAAGGGCACCTATTTCGTGACGCCGTCCGTTACCTCTTCATGCTCCGGGCCATGTATGATGTCACGCGTGACAATGTCTGGCTGGAACGCTACCGGAAAGCGCTCGCTGCCCGTCCGCCGGGTAGCGACAAACCCCGCGCTGAAATCTGCGCCATAGGCTACGCCCTGGACCGCGAAGCGATCAAGGGCCTGGATGAGCATGCGCAGTGGATCTATGTCGGCTCGCAAGGTTCGCTGGCAAAACTCATTGCCATGGAAACCGATGGAGCGATCCTCGCCCAATACCGCACCGGTCTTGCCAATAATGTCAAACACTCACTGGTGGTGATCGAGGCGTACCAAAAATTTGATAATCAGGATAAAAAAGTTTTTGGCAGCGCCAACTGGCGGGCTGTCTATTCCACCTGGTTTCCGCAGCCGACGCAGGCGGATGCTAAAAGACTTTCTGATACGGGGGACAAAGCTAAAAAGGGTGAGCGAAAAGAGTATGAGTCCAGATACATGAGAAATCCGCTCGCCGCCGCCGCGATCATCGCCCTCGCCGGAGATGGTACGGGCCGCGAGGCGGTTGAACGCGCCATTTGCCATTACGATTACTCCAAACTGAACATGTCGATATTCTTCTTTGCGGAATGCGCTTATTACGCGCTGCCCAATCATTGAACCACTGCCATGAACATGAAACGCATCGCGGTTTGTATCCCGGCCTTAGCCGCCAGCGCGGTCTGCCTGGTAGCCGGGCCTGTACCTAACGAGGTTTACCAAAAACTTTGGAACGACCCGGCGGTGTCCCGCCGCATCGAGGACGGTATCCGCACTAACCGGATGAGCGAGGTCGTGTTGAAGTTTGCTGGCACCAATGGCCAGTTCATGAGCAACGTGACCGTGCAAGTTGAGCAGACGCGCCATGAATTCCTGTTTGGCGCGAATAGCTTCATGCTCGGAGGTTTCCCAACACCGGCACAAAACCGTCAGTATGAGACCGCGTTTCTGTCGCTGCTCAACTATGCCACCGTGCCGTTTTACTGGTCCGACCTCGAACCGGAACCGGGAAAACCGCGGTTTGCGAAAGACAGCCCACCGATCTACCGTCGGCCGCCGCCAGACGCGGTGGTCGAGTTCTGTCGGCAGCACGGTCTGGCCATGAAGGGCCACCCGCTGGTGTGGCACCAGTGGTATCCCAAGTGGCGCCCCGACGACCCGCAGGACGCCATGACCCGCATTGAACAGCGCATCACGGAAATTGCCGCGCGCTACGGTGGCACCATCCCGCGCTGGGAAGTTGTCAACGAACCGATGGAACGCCAAAAGTATGCGGACAAATGGTGCAATCTGCCCGAGGGTTACGTGCTCCGCTCCTTGCATGTGGCTGCTAAAACGTTCCCTGCGGAGACCCGGTTGATGCTCAACGAGGCCACCACCTTTTCCTGGCTGGAGTTCCAGGGAAAAAAGAGTCCGTATTACCAGTTGATTCGGGAGATGATCGAGGGCGGAGCACGCGTGGACGAAATTGGACTGCAACTGCACATCTTTTCCGAGCAAGCCTGGCAACGAAGTCAGGCCGGCAAGCAGTTCACGCCGACTGACCTGTTCCAAGTGCTCGATCAATACAGCGATTTTCAGCGGCCCCTTCACATCACGGAAATCACCATTCCTGCATTGCCTGATGGGCCTGACGGTGAACGCGACCAAGCTATCGTGGCCCGCAACTTTTATCGGTTGTGGTTCAGCCATCCGCGCGTTGAGGCCATCACTTGGTGGAATCTGGTGGACGGCACTGCCGCCAAGGGCGAGGATAAATGGCACGCTGGCCTCTTGCATCAGGACTTCTCGCCTAAACCTGCCTTCACGGCACTAGATCAATTAATCAACCACGACTGGAGGACGGTGTTCAACACCAACAGCGCAGGATGCAACGAGGTCGCGTTCCGCGGTTTCCACGGTGAGTACAACGTCACGGCGAAATCCGGAGGCAATACGGTAAAACAAACCTTCCGCTTACAAAAAGGCGCACCCAACGAATGGATTATCAAATTCTAGATAATGAAAACCATGAACGCCAATCAAAAAATTAAAACACCTTCATTTCAGAGCTGTAAGTTGGACCGAACATCCTCAGTGAATGTTACGCGGCGGCGGTTCTTGCGCGCAACCTTGGGTACGGCAACAACAGCTTGTTGGGCAGGGAGCGTTCTGTCTTTGCCTGCGGCTGAAGGCGCCGCGGTCAAGCAGAGCGCGCCGCCACTGCTGCCTGATCTCGGCTTGAAAAGCCTTGGTCGGCTCAAACCTCGGGCCGCGCGGGAGATTGCGGCATCGCCACTTTCCATCGGTTTTGAAACCCTGGACCGCCAACTTTTTGATCCGGAGAAAACCTATCCCTACATGGCTCAGTTGGGTGCCAAGTGGGCCCGCTGCCAGGCCGGTTGGGCCCGCACGGAACGGGAGAAGGGCAAATATGATTTTACCTGGCTTGATGCAGTGGTGGACTCCCTCCTGAAAATTGGTGTTCAACCATGGTTTAACCTGAGTTTTGGGAACCCTCTCTATACCCCCGAGGCCGACCCCACGGCGGTCGGCTGGGTTCCCGTCTTCACCGAGGAGGCGCGCGAAGGCTGGCTGAACCATGCCCGGGCGATCTCGCAGCACTTCGCTGACCGGGTCAAACATTGGGAGATTTGGAACGAACCCAACATTACCGACTTTTGGAAACCGGGCAAACCGAACGCCGCGGAATATGTAAAGTTGGTCAAACAGACGGCACCCATCATCCGCGAACGGGTGCCCGGGGCCAAAATTATCGGCGGCGTGTTTTGCACGGTGCCCCGCGCCTATATTCAGGAATGTATGGAAGCAGGGCTCGGGGATGTGATTGACAAATTGTCTTTCCATCCCTACCGGAAGATGCCGGAACAAGGTTACGAGGCGGATGTAAACGCGATGAACACTTTGTTGTCAAAGCACACCCGGGGCCGCGTGAAACTCTGGCAGGGCGAGAACGGCTGCCCCTCTCAATCAGGCGGGTCGGGAGCGCTGGCCGACCTGGATTGGAACGAGACGCTCCAGGCCAAATGGCTGTTGCGCCGTGTGCTATCTGACCTGCGGCTGGGGATCGAACTTACTTCGTATTTCCTGATCGTTGACCTGGTAGGTTATCGCGGCAAAACCAACTACAAGGGCCTGCTGCGCGGCACGGATTATACCCCCAAACCCGCATTCTTCGCCTATCAGAGCCTGGCTACTTTGTTCGATGCCGAGACCCAGCGCACCGAGACCGGAGTCCAGGCAGACGGGGCCGCTCCGGGAACACTTCTGACCGCCAGCTTTGAGCGGCAAGGATTCCCGTTGCATGTGTATTGGATGCCTGCCGATCTGCTCAAGGATTGCGCGCCGAAAAAACTGCAGATCACTGTCCCGGCACCGCTTAAACAGCCGGTCCTGGTTGCCCCGATGACGGGCGAAATATTTGCACTTCAAGCCAGTGCTGGTGAGCCCGGCAAGGTGATTTTCCACGATCTACCCTTGCTGGATCAACCTTTGATTATCACAGACTTGGCGGTGGTGCGCTAGACCATCCGGTGTCAAGTAGCGGGGCGGGAAGCTGTCAAAAGTTCCTCGGTTCGTTTAAACGGTAGCCCACGTTCCCCTCGGAACAACCGATGTAATCGCGCATCGCCCGAACTGGAGGGACGACGGATAATTGCGGGCGCAACCTTGAGTCCCGTCTCTCGACGGGCTCGCCGTCCAACCAGCCAATCTTCCCAAGCCATTGGCTCATGCATGGGAATGGTAGGGATCCCGGATTTGGAGAATTTTAGCTTGTTCATGAATGAGTTGTTTTACGTCGGACCAGTTTGCATAGGCAGGCGTGGACGATAACCGACGCACTTCAGCCCAATCCACTTCAATTTTAATTCGATTCCATGCTTTTCAAATAACTGGGTGCAGAGCGAGGCCAGCATCAATTGCTTGATGGTTCCATCGGTTTCCCGGTGGATTTTCTCCAGCGCAAGCTGCATTGATGGCTCAACCATGCATTTTATCTTAACGGAAACCTGTTTATTTGTCGAATCTTCATTTCAATCCTCTGCGTGGCAAGTTGCCGGACAAACTCGCGGGTTGCTCAAAGACCCCGAATATGGTTGAATGTTGTCATGCAATTAACTGTAACCGGGAAAATCCGCTGCCTTCGCAAGCTTTTTCTGCGATTGCTTGCTATGTTCTGCGCCGGTTCATCCGTTGCCGCTGATGTGGAAACCGCCACAAACAATCTGATCGTTTATGGCCCGGTGCCCGGCCTCCCTCCTTCCGAACACTACGCAGTGCGGGTGCGCCCCGCAGGGACTGCCCAAACTTGGCAAACCACCTTCGTGTTCAAAACCGCCTGCAAGGATTTTGGTCGGGTTACTGGCCGGAGTGAGCCGGAAAAAGTTTGAGCGGCTGGAGCCATTCCTATGTGAATTTCGAGACGGACGGACCGGTGGAGGTGGAAATTTCCAAAGTAACCGGCGGAGGGATTCGTAAGGCCAACGTCCATCCCGTGCGTTTTGGTTCGAATGTTTTTCTCCAGGGTGGCAAAGCTTTCTGTACCCTGGCCAAGCCCTGTCTGGTGGCGGTGGATATCGATGGGGCGATGGATGACCCGCAAACCAACACTACGCCACGACATGCGCTCTCCATCTTCGCCAATCCCATCTTCAAGAATAAGCCGCGACTGGGAGATCCGACGGTGTATGCCGTCAAACCCGGCCAGAAGCCTGCCACAAATGGCATGTGGAAAACCCTTTACTTTCTGCCCGGCGTGCATGACGTCGGCCTTAACTATCCCCTGCACGCCAACAAAAACTATTATATCCCGGGGGATGCCATAGTTTATGGCACCCTCCAAGGAAAAGGAGGGCATGACATCCGGTTTTTTGGCTGCGGAACCATTTCAGGAGATCGTCTGCCTCACCCGTCTGTGCTAAAGCTAAGCTGGCCGAAAACGGCTGACTACACCCCCCTCTCGATAGGCGAGCCCTATGCCTCCACGGTCGAAGGCATCACCATTGCGAACCCGGCCTATTGGGCCTGCATGTTGCACGCCCCGAATACCGATGCCAAACGCCCCACGCTGGTGCATTGGGTGAAGATCATTGGTTGGCGGGGTAACACGGACGGCTTTGGCACCCAGGCCAATTCGGTGGTCGAGGACTGCTTCATCCGCACTCAGGATGACGTCATCTATCCAGCGGGCTTGGGCATTCGCCGCCTGGTCATTTGGAACGACGTTAATGGCTCAGCCTTCCTGCTCACCAGTCTATCGGCGCAAAAAGGCCGGCCTTTGGTTGTGGAGGATTGCGATGTGATTTATGCCAGGCAGAGCTGGCATGACGGTGGTAATGGCGGCCGGATTTTCAACATGCGCGGAGAAGGTGGCGGAGAAGCCGGACGCGAGGTCATTTTCCGGAATATTCGCGTGGAGGATCCCTGGCCGACGCAACAAGCTTTCCTGATCCAGATGGCCACTGAGAAGCCCTACGCCTGGCCGGAGCCCAAGACGCGCAAACCGGGCGACCTAACCGGCATCCTTTTTCAGAATATTCAAATCGCGGCACCAAGCATCTACGGGCAACTCAATATTCTCTGGGGTGGTCCTGAGTGCAAGATCCGCGATCTGACGTTCGACAACGTCACCATCGGCGGGAAGAAGCTGCAGTCGCTTCAGGATTTTAAAACCAACAAATATGTGGAGAATATCCATTTCAAATGAAGCGATTCCTTGACCGGCCGACGTCCGCCCTGGCTCCTGTGCTTTGGGGAGCGGACCATGACTGCGTTTGCACTGGGACGCGAACCGTAATGAATGGAGAAACCATGATTCTCAATCCATACCGGATCCTCGTTTGTACCCTGGTATTGCTCGTGCTCTTCGCTGGTGGAATTGCTCCGGCCGCGGGCTCTGTCGCGAAAACCAACACCCTCTATTACCCCGCCTCCGGCCAAGCGTACATCATACAGCTATCCAGCAGCGTCGCACCAGTGCTGCCCGGGAATTATGATGACCTGCTGCGCTTTCATTATTATGGCATTTGTTGGGCTCGCCAAATTGATGAAGGCCTGCAATTTGCCCGCCAAATGGGCTATGCCTACGTCTTTCACAAAAGCGGCATGGAAAAGAGCCCCTTGGCCGCGGACTTCTATTTCTATTTAGAAACACCGGAGTATATGGCCTATAACTACTTGAAGGTTGATCGGACCGTTTCCGAGAATAAACAATATACCCCAGCCCAAATCAACACCTACCAGCAGTACTTTGCCCTCAAAGACACCACGTCCCCTTTTCCCAAGAACCTGGTTCCCGGCTGGCCAAGCAAAGACGGCGGTTTCTGTGTCGAACCGGATTATCAACAACAACGGGTCATTGATTATTTTTCCGAAAAGGTCATGGCCATCGCCGCCAAGGTAGAGAAAAAAGAAAAACGGTTTCTGTTTGGCGGATTGGCTTGGGATGTGCCGGAAGTCGGCGGGCTTTTCTACGCTAACGGCAAACCGAAACCGCTCTCCTACTGGACCAAAACGGATTCGACCGCGCTATTTGCCGGAACGACTCATCAATACCAGACCTACAACGAGGGGAAAGTGGCGTATTTCAATACCGTTAAGCAAGCGGCCATGACACAATTTCCGGGACGCAAACTGGGCTTTATCTTTGAACCCTATCCGATTTATCACTGGATTGCTGACCTTGCGAAGTTGGACGTTGCCACCCAAACCAAATTGTTTGCCCAGGCCTTGATCGCTCAGGAGTCGGGCAACACACCCTGGTCCACCGGAACTGAATTTGTGGATGATCCCCGCATTTTCAAATCCGGCTTGCTGGCGAAAACTCAGATGGGGTCCGACACCCCGGATAACCATGACCTATATAATAACCTGACCTTTGCCAGCAAAGCGGCGATCAATGGCGCTTGGTTCAATTGGTTTGGCCGTATCAGCGGCTCGGGCGACAAAGTGCCCATGCGCGAGATCAGCGAAGTGCCCAACTGGCTGCAATTGATCCGGGTCGTGGCCAATTGGGACAATCTGAACGGCATCCCGCTGTCCAGCCGTGCGTTGAGCGGAACAACTTACACCAGTACCAACAGCCGGATGGATGAAAACATCATTTATTCCCGGCAACCCAAGACGCAAAAACTGTTTGTGGTATTTCTCAATAAAGCCGGAGAGATCACCATGAATCCCGGCGAAAAGATCGTGTCCGTGAAACGCGTGGATTCATTGTTTCGTGAAACGGTGAATGCCGTCGGCGACCTGACCACGTCGGGAAACAAAATCAAACTTTCATCTAGACAATAGCAAGAATAAATGAAATCAAAAGCCAATGAAAACCAACACTAGATTCCTCGTGCCAGTTCTTTATTTCATCCTGTTAGCGCACGTCGCTCAGGCACAGAGCCAGGTCAAAATCCAACCGGCTTTTGCCAAGGCGTTGACGTTTTCCTCCGTTACCAATGGTTTCAAATACGAGCTAACGTTTCCTGAACGACTCAATATTGCCTCGTTCCTGGGGATCTCGGCGGTCATCAGCAACCATGGCCCCGGCGTTTTGCGATTGGAAGCCTATCTCCAAAATAACAGATGGGAGGGCAGTGCCGTGTATCCTGAACCGGGGGAAGCGAAAACGCTCGAGATTGTCATTAAACGGACCATGAAAGAGGGGGGAAAACTCTTTCCTGGGATGCGAGCTTTCCCAGGTTGGGATTTTGATGCGGCTCCTTTCAATCCAGCCAAAATTGAAAAAATGACCTTTAGAGTCTATACAAAAGATCGTGCGAGTCTCACTGTCTCCAGCATAAACTTCTTCGGCGAGCTTACTATCATTATGTAGAAGGTGCTTTGCATAACCCTCAGATCGTCGGGGCACACTGGTTCCATTACGCCGACTTTGCCTTTACCGGCATCGCCCTCAAGGCAAATTATCAGCAAGGGTTTGTGGATATTTGCGATAACCCTTATCCCGAGCTGACCGCTGCCGCTAGAAAGATCAGCTATCCGATGTATAAAATAAGAGCAAAAGAATAGAGCGGGTCTGGAATCGCTTTGGCACTTTTGAGCGACTGGGAACATACACCGTCTCCGCCGCTTCGAGCTTGTCGAACGCAAGATTGCCGACTATGCCGACGGCCCATGTTCCGCAGCAGCATCGCGGGTCTAAAAAAACGGAATGCGAATGCATCAAATCACGCGGTAGCGTTGGAGAAACTCTTCCATCTTTGGCGCATCAGATTCCTGCCCGTAGAGATTGATGGTGATGCCTTTGCCTGTGCCGAGTTTCTGCATGAGGCGGTCAATTTCCTCGATCTGTGGCACCTCGCAACAACTGGAAAGCTGCACCAGTTTGCCCGCGTCGCGGATGCGGCGGATGACGTGGGCCCATTCGTCCCAGGGACGGGTTTCCCCTGCGCCCGGTACCCACTGAATGCCTTTAAGCTCTTTTAAAGACAACAGGGAATCCAGATGCCGCAGTGCGCCTGGCCCGTCCAAATGGTAGAAGGTATTGGAAGTGTCTTGACAAAATGACTCCAGCGAAGGCTGGGCGAAAGTCTTAAACATCGCGGGACCAAACGAACCGCACACATCACAAACGAGAATTTGGTAAGGTTTTTCCGAAAAAATGTGCGCCCAACAACTGTAACCGGGATTGTAACGGCTGAGATAACCCTGAGCCAAATGATAGTAATGCCACGACATCGCCTCGACTTCGGCATTAACACGCTTGATTTCGTCCGGTTCGTCTGCCAGCGCGAAAAGCAATTCTTCCGCCCCGATGAGCATGGAGACGGAGTCGAGTAATCCTCCAGTACAATAACCTATCTGGACCTTGCCTTGCCAATACTCGCTAGCTGCTTTGCAAAATGTCTCGTAACGTTGATGCCAAGGGTTGTGGGCATCCACACGATAATGCAATTGGCTGATAGTCTTGCCGGGTAAGCGGTGAATCCAAGTAGTCCCCTCAGCGGGTGCGGGGGTTAGCTCTCCCCCTGCCAGGGCGGAGATAAAACTTGCCCCAAAATCAGCCCATATCGCCGGATAGGCATCGCCCAAAAAACGTTGGTGCTGCAGATGCCAATCCCATGTTTCGAGAATCTGCCCCATCGGCACCTCGCATGGGTACTGGGCAAGGATTCCATGGTAGGGCAGTCCAGTCGAAGGACAGGTATCGTACGGCAACTGAATTCGCGCTGCGATCAGGGGACGGTCAAGTTGGCCAGCCCACCATTGGTTGGTGTGGTGTATTAAGCGTTTCCAGCCGCCTTCGCCGTATGTGTTGATGGAAGTCCAAATTTTATTGTTCATTATCTTGGAGTTTGTGACGGGTGTCCTGCGAAAATCGGAGGTGGGTGGGGGAACCAGGGCAGGGTTACGGGAATTGGATTACAAACTCGTTCATGCCCCCCTTGGTTAGATGGATTTTGGATTGGAGGGTATTACCACCGTGATTCGCGATGAGTTGGTAATCGCCGTAGAATCCCTGAATTTTAAGCGAAGTCTTAGGCCCGGAGTTTTGTTGGATTTTGGTCCACCATTCGTTTCGGATGAGATTGTAGAGCACTTCAAAAGCGGGTTTGCGGGAGAGATCCTCGCGGAGAAGTCCAGGAAGCCACTTGTTCTCGCTGGGCACGGCGGTGCCATCCACGAGATTCCACCAGTTGATCATTTCCACATTCGGATGGCTGAACCACAGGCGATACACATTTCGTACTGTTTCTGCCTGGTTTTTCTCACCTTCTGCGCCCGCCGGAAGTCCGGGGACGGTAACCTGGGTGAATTGAATGGGCAACCGGAAATCGGCGTATTGGTCCAACAGCCTGAACATTTCCAGCGGGCGAAGCTCGGTGCTGTATTGTTGCAACGGCAGGAAATGGGTTTGAAACGAAAGCCCGACCGCATCCAGCCGCGCATTCCGCAGGAGCAGGTTGTGGATCATCAGGTAATAGGGACTGCTGTCCAGATGGAAGTCTTTCAAACATAACTGGGCATCGCCGATGTCCAACTTCGCATCTCTCGGGAAGATCCGGGCGGCTTCCTGCATCGCCGTATAAACATAGTCTTTGGGCAGCGGCACCTCGGGCGGACGATACAGCGCCTCGTCCACCACGTCCCAGTATTTAATATCTTTGCCATAGCGCGCGGCGATTTGCTCGAAGCGCTGGATCATCAGCCGTTTAACCTCGTCTTGATTGTCGGGCAGCCAGTTCGGTAACCACTGATGCCAAATCAACAGATGCCCTTTGGGAGTGATGCCATGGCTCTGACAGAATTCGAGACAACGGTCAGGCGGTGGGCGGCGGTAAACGCGCGGACTGTCCTTGGCGAAGCGTAGTTTCCCCGGTTCCGGTTCCAAGTCGCGCCAGAAGAAGGGCAGGACGGCTAGGTTAAAGACCGAGCAGAAAGCCTCTTCGTGACGCTGGTTCAACTCCGCTGAGGGGAAACCATCCAACATGAACAGATTGCAGCCAAACAGAAACTCATGCCGCGTCTGTTCCAGTTTAATTTCGACGTGATTCAGCGCGTTGCTCTGCGCATCTACAAACCGTATAGTGGCGAACCCCATGCGGTTGAGCTGGATGCCCGCGTTGATCCGTTGTTCGACTTGCGGGTCCTGCCAGAGGTTTCCGTACTGCGGATCGCGTTTGACAATGGGGGACTTATCTTGCGCTTGGGCAGTGCTCATTATAGTCAAGCTTCCAAGCAACAAGGTGGTTCGGAGTATAATTTGTGTTCCGCTCATTAATTTCATTTTTATGTTTGCACACAATACCAAACCGTCGCTCGGTCGTGGTAGAAAAGATTTACAATATACGAGCTATGCGTTATACTTTTTGCAGTTCGATCATTTTTAATAAATAGTTGTTATTTGGACTGCCATTGTATGGAAACCAAACGCCGAGTCGCCTTGCTCATGGGAACCTCTCTGGCTTATCATCGGGAGTTGACACAGGGCATTGCCCAATTCAATCGCGAGCACAGCCACTGGGTCATCCGATTCGAGGGATTGCGCATGGTGGACCCACCGCCCAAATGGCTGCGGAATTGGAAAGGCGATGGCATTCTGGTTTATGTTGCCAATTGGCGGATGGCCAAAGTCGTGGGGCAAGCGGGTGTGCCTGCCATTGCCTTCCGTTGGGCGGTGGCCACCCCTGGAATCCCAGCCATCAGCACCGACCATTACGCCGTGGCGGCGATGGCGGCGGAGCATTTGCGGGAGCGTGGGTTTCGATATTTTGCGGCCTGCGCCCTGCCGCGCGGCCAGCACCCGCCCCTGGATCAGCGCGTAGATGCATTTGTGGCAGCCATCCAAGGCTACGGCTTTTGCTGCGAGGTGTTTGAGACGGAACCCAACCGCACCTGGGAGCAGGAACAACAACAGATCGCCGGCTGGCTCAAGTCCCTTCCGAAACCGGTCGGCGTGATGGGCTGCAATGACGAACGCGGCGTCCAACTTTTAAATGCGTGCCGCCAAGCGGGGCTGGACGTGCCCGACCAGGTTGCCGTTCTTGGCGTCGGCAATGACGATTGTCTTTGCAGCTTGGCTCATCCGCCACTCAGCAGCATTGACCTGGCACCGCACCGGATTGGCTACGAGGCCGCCGCGCTTTTGGAACGCATGATGGCCGGCGAACGCGTGCCGCCTGAGGAGATTCTGATCCCTCCTCGCGCCGTCGTCACCCGGCTCTCGACCGATGTCTTGGCGACGGACGACAAGGTTGTGGCGCGTGTGGTGGCGTTTATTCGTGATCACGCCTGCGAGGGCATACATCTTAGCGACGTGCTCGCAAACGTCAACATGACCCGATGGATGCTGGAGCCGAGGGTCAAACGCGTGCTGGGCCGGACCATGTATCAGGAAATCCAGCGCGTGCAGATGGAGCAGGTAAAACACCTCCTCACGCAAACCGACCTGCCGATCAAGCAGATCGCCGCGCAAACGGGCTTCCACTACGTGCCGTATCTAACCCGCGCCTTTGGCCGGATTGTCAGCCAGACTCCCGCGCAATACCGCAAGCAGCTGCGAAGGCAGGCAGGACCAAACAACAACTCCCAGGTTGCCCATAATAGCCCAACGCGATTGGATTCTATTCGCATGCAACCGTGACTAGAAAAACAACGCTATCTGGCAAGCAATACAAGCAGGTTGGCAACTGGTTCATTCGCTCACTGCTTTGTCCGGGGATGCTGAAGCAGACGGTCGCCTTTCAGTTCTCGGTATCTGGGATCTTCCCATTCGAGAAAAGCGCTTGCCAAATTTTGTACCCTTACGCACACTTTCCCCATGAAAATGATTCAATTGAAAGCCACTTATACTGGATTGCTTCTTTGCCTCTGCGGCAGTTTTCTGCTGCGCGCCGATGTCCGATTGCCAGCCATCTTCTCCGACCACTTGGTCCTCCAGCAAGGCAAGGCGGTGGCGGTTTGGGGCTGGGCCGATCCTGGCGAACAGGTCAACGTGCAGTTCGGTCTGCACTCCGCGAAAACCAAAGCGGACAACCAAGGCGCATGGAAGGTGGAACTTGAGAAGTTGCCGGCTAGCGCCACGCCCGCAGAATTGAAGGTGACGGGTAAAAACGAAATAGTGATCAAGGATGTATTGGTGGGCGAAGTGTGGGTCTGCTCCGGCCAATCCAATATGGGCATGACCGTGGACCGATGCCTGAACGCGCAAGAAGAAATCGCGAAATCCGCCAACCCTCAAATCCGGATGTTCCGGGTGCCTTTGACGGTCGCGGACGAGCCGCAGAAAGATCTGGTGAAGCGCGATGCCCAGTCGGTTTGGCTGGAGGCCGATCCCAAGCACACGGGGGCCTTTACGGCGGCAGGCTATTTTATGGGGCGCGAATTACAAAAGGAACTCAAAGTGCCCATCGGGTTGATCAACACATCGTGGGGCGGAACTCGCGCTGAGGCCTGGACCAGCAAGCCCGCGCTTGAAGCCGTGCCGTGCTGCCGTCCGATCCTTTCGGGCTGGGAGACATTTTTGAAAACTTACGATGTCGACAAGGATCGAGCACAGTATGACGCTGCAACTAAGTCGCTCAATGCCAAGATTCAGAAGATCAAAGCCGATAACGCCAAGCCTGGAGCCAAACAGCAGGTGTTGCCGCGAGCTCCGCGTCCTTGGGAAAACCGGCTGACCTCGCAACACCGCCCGTCCGTGTTGTTCAATGCTATGATCGCCCCGATTGTTCCCTACACCGCCCGGGGCGCCATCTGGTATCAAGGCGAATCCAACCAGGGCCGCGCCGAGCAATATCTGACGCTCCTGCCCACGCTGATCAACGACTGGCGCAAACAGTGGAATGACCAGTTTAGTTTCTACATTGTCCAACTCGCCAGTTACGGCAACGGGAAGGTACAGCCGCAACCCATCGGCACCAACGACACTTGGGCCGAACTGCAGTGGACCGAACTCCAAACCGCCCTCAACGTGCCCCAGTGCGGTCTGGCCGTGGCTAATGACGTCGGCGAGGAAAAGGACATCCATCCCAGGAACAAGCAGGAGGTCGGTCGGCGTTTGGCGTTGCAGGCGCTCGCCCAGGATTACGGACGTACCAGCCTCGTCAAAGACGGGCCAATTTACGCCTCCGCGAAATTCACCGACGGCAAATGCACTATCTCCTTCAAGAATGCGAAAGACGGTTTGAAGTCACGCGATGGCGGGGAGCTTAAGGGCTTTATTATTGCGGGCGCCGACCAGGCGTGGAAGCCGGCCCAGGCGAAGATTGTCGGCGATCAAATCCAAGTGTGGAATGATGAGATCGCCAAGCCCGTCGCGGTGCGGTACTATTGGACGAGTTGGAATCCCGAGGCCAACCTGGTGAACCATGACGGCCTGCCCGCCAGTCTTTTCCGGACGGACGACTGGGAGCTTTCCACCAAAGGTGAGCAAGATCCTTTCCCCATTGCTGCGGCGAAAGCGGCCGCCGCCGCGACGAGCAAAAAGAAGTAGGTGGAGCTTTGGCGTCACGGGGGGCCGATAACCGTCAAAAACGCAATTTCCTATCAGTGAAAAAAATAATCCTCACCATACTTGTGTTCGGCCGCCTTGCCGTAATCGCAGCCGAGACGGTATCCGCCCCCACCGCTGATGGCTACCGGGGCATCTGGTTCACGCTGGGCCAGTTTTCCAAATACGGCGACAAATACTCCGGCGGCCTGGGGACCTATACCGCCGATCATCAACCGATGGCGGTGTATGCGCCGCGGGTGGACAAGACCTTCTTTACCTACGGCGGCACGATTCCGGGCCAGCGGCATCTACTGATCATGGTATCCTGCTTTGACCACAAGACCGGCACCGTGCCGCGTCCGGTGATTGTCTGTGACAAAATGGGCGTGGATGACCCCCACGATGATGCCAGCATCAACATAGATGACCAGGGCTACATCTGGGTCTTTATCAGCGGTCGCAACGTGGTTCGCCTCGGCTTGAAATACCGCAGCCGGGAGCCCTTCAGCATTGCCGCGTTTGACCGGGTTGAAGAAAAAGTGATGACTTATCCGCAAGCATGGTATCTCCCGGGGCAGGGCTGGTTCCACTTTTTCACCAAGTATGCTCCGGTGAGCCGGCCTGGCTTTTGGGCGCGTGAGCTTTACTGGCAGACCAGCGCCGACGGCAAGGCGTGGACGGTCGATCAAAAACTGGCCGGTTTCGGCGGTCATTATTCGAGCAGTGGCGTCTGTGGAAATAAGATCGCCAGCTTCTTCAATTATCATCCGAATGGCGACAATGACAAGCGCTCGAACCTTTATTATGTCCAGACGGAGGACTTCGGCAAGACGTGGACCACCGTGGACGGCCGGCCACTTGAGCTTCCGTTGCACGCGGCGAGTAATCCCGCGCTCGTCTTCGACTTCCAGAAGCAGGGGAAGCTTATGTATAATTGCGACCTCAACTTTGATCGCGCCGGTCGTCCGTTGCTGATCTATGTGACCAGCCGCTGGCATCAACCGGGCCCGGAAGGCAATCCCCGCGAGCTCTGTCTTTCGCGCTGGGACGGCAAGGCCTGGCAGACCAGCGTAATCTCCCAGGTGGGTCACAACTATGCCATGGGCAGCTTGTGGGTTGACGGCGACGAGTGGAAGGTGATTGTCCCGACCCAGACTGGGCCGCAGCGGTGGGGTGCCGGCGGCGAAATGTGCCTCTGGAGCAGCAGGAATCAAGGACAGACGTGGACGATGACCAGGCAGATGACCCACGATAGCCCGAGGAACCACAACTATGCGCGCCGCCCGCTCAATGCCCGCGATCCGTTCTTTGTCTTCTGGGCCGACGGTGATGCAGACAAGTTCTCGGAATCGCACCTGTATTTTGGCGATGCCAGCGGCCAACACGTCTGGCAGTTGCCGTATGACATGAGCAATTCCACCGCCAAGCCGGTGCGGTTTTAATCGAATGAAAAAGAAAAGCATGCTCCCCTCAATTCTATCAAAATGCTGTTGGTTCTTCATGACGTTTGTCTGGTCGGGAATGCTCTTTGCCGGGGTTACGATCTATCCGGCTCCTGGTGATCTTGACGCGGTGCAACACCTGAAGCCAAGCACGGATTATACCCTCACCGTCAACGGCAAATCCTGTTTTGTTTACGAGTCGGAAAATTACTGGGTGTATCCGAAAGGGGGCGGGCGCAGGCCACAAACCAAAGTGGCCTTTACTTCGTTTGCCCTTGGCGGCGAGAAGGTCGTGGTTGGAGTGACGTGCAATTTCGCGGTCAAAACGGTTACCATCAGACCCTTGAGCGCGGGTGTTATTCCTAGCATAAGCGGTAATACGATTACCTTTGCGCTCAGCACACCCAAAAAAATTAGCGTCGAGGTCAATGATCAGAAAAAGCCTCTATTAATTGTCGCTGAATCTCCGGATGTGCCCGATACGGCAGCCACCTATTATTACGGCCCGGGAGTTCACAAAATCGGAACTAAAAAAGAAATTAAAGCCGGGGAAAGGGTTTATATCGCTGGCGGCGCGGTGGTCGAAGGCACCTTCCATTGTTCCGGGGAGAATATCAAAATCCGTGGACGCGGGATCTTGAGCGCTGGACACATTACGTGGGATGCCTGGCGGGCGGATTCACATCTTTGCATGTTTGATTATCCGAAGTGGTTGCCGAAAGACCAGGAATTTGAAGGGCTGTTTTTGCTGAATAGTCCCGGTTGGTATTGTCGCGCGGAGCTGGTCAATTCCACGGTTAAAAACGTTAAATTTATTGCCTGGGCAGGCAATTCGGACGCGCTGCACCTGGGCGGGAATTCGTTGATGGAAGATTGTCTGTGCTTCATTAACGATGATTGCCTGATCGGCAATAACGGGAGCAACAATACCTGGCGAAACTGTGTGGTTTGGAAGGGAAACTGGGGCCGACCGATAATTTCTCTTTTGGCAAACCGGGGCACGATTCAGGGTTTTCTTTGGGAAGATATTGATATCATCGGCTTTGATTGGAAAGAGCCGGTCATCAAGCTCACGCAAAACGCAACGCAGGGCAATGGCGGGACAATGGAGAATTATGTGATCCGCAATATCCGGGTTGAAAGTCCCCGCATTTGTCCGTTGATTGATATCAAGGCGAATAACTTTACGATAAAAAATATTTTATTGGAAAAGATCACCACTTCAACCACCGTCGCGGAGGAAGGGAAGATAACGGCCTCTGGAACCGGCAGCGTGGCGGGGGTTGAATTCCGCAATCTGCGGCTGGACAGTGAGTGGATCACCAATTTTGGCACTGCAAAAATCAGCACGAATGGCGCAGTATCCGGCGTCACCTTTACCACCAGCCCGCCTCGCAGGAACTGATAGGAGTTTGTGTTTTTTAGTCATCGCACTCCCTCCTGCCGGACTGGCCGCGAGGCGTTAATCGGAATCAGAATTCGGCGGACGCCTGTTTGGTTGGTGATGCAGCGAGGAATTATTCCGTCAAAGTCGCCGCCGTCATTAAGAGTCACTGGCGGGCGTTTTCATTCGTTTTCTTTTACTTGACGATGCGCGGGTGAGCGCCCCCTTTTGTCAATCAACTGGTAGCGAGTAATACGCGCATTCCGCGAAAAAGAAGAAGGACATATTGAGCCGGCTCCAGTCATAGTGACGGAAAGCAGTTTCCATGGTTGGCCGAAAACGCATGATGATCTCCCGATCCCCCGAAAGCGCAATCATTAGCGCGCTGGCCAGCGAAATTTGCACATACTTATGTTCATAAGTGCGTCGCGGCCCTGACATCGGACGCTGCACTTTGTCGAGACGTTCGGTGTCTTCTGCCGTTTTTTGTTCCTGCCACAAAGAATTGAGTCGCGACCGCCATTCATGTAGCGGGAAGCTGTTGTCGGACTGATTGTCAAATTCATGAAACGTGTCCAGTGTTTTGGCTGCTTGAATTGCTCCCGCAGTCAACCCCTGCTGGTAAAGCAGCCGGTTTGCCGCGTTGGTCTCGGTGTCCGCTAATTCCCGGAGTGATGCCTGCGCTCCGATAAAAATCCATAATGGTCCACCCGTATCAAGTCCCTTCATCCGAGGAATGTCTGCGGGATAGCCCTCGGCGCAAATTTCGATGGCGGACTTGTTGCCACCTTTGGGCGGAGTGCGCACGGCTGTCTCATAGGCAGCCTGCCAGTGTGGTTCACCAGAAACGAGAGCCACGGACCGCAGGATGAATAGATGGCGCACGGTGCTGCGAAAGTCGGGAGCAAGTCTGAGGGTTCCCCGGTTCTGGCCTTTGAAAATACCATCGCAGGGGCAACTCCAGCGGTTGGCTTCCATCGCCACCGCCACGTCGGTCATACGCCGGATGATGCGCGCCTTTTCGGTAACATCGGGAATGCCGCTGCGGACATAGGCAAACAGGCCGTAAAACCAAGGATGCGTCTGGTCGTCAGAACCGGCCGGATAATGGCAGCGACCGTCGGTTCCCAGCCCCCGCGCGATGAACCCGGGGACATCCGAAACTTCTGAAAGTAGCATAAGTCCCGTAGCCACTTGCCTGGCCTCTTCCCTTGCCTTGGCCTCGCCGGTTCGCTGCCAACGTTTGCAGAGTGTCGGCAGATAGAGGCCGCTGAACATGCCGCAATTTGCGAACGGCGTGTTCCAGGAAAAGGCATTGGGTTTCCCCTGTGCGCATTCTTCAGGAGTCGGCAAAAGCACTTTCCCATTAATCGGCGCGAAATCAAAGAGCAGCCCCTTGGGATCCATGAAACGTTTCCAGATTTCCTGGTGGGCCGCTTCAATGC
>JBAXGN010000088.1 GCA_037139415.1 Verrucomicrobiota bacterium
TGGCTGGTTTTGATCTGCCCATTAATGGCTGGTTTTGATCTGCCCGGTGACATTGTTGCGAGAGTACGATTTGATATGGACTTTTCCTAGGCATATTATGTATGTGTTTTAAACATACATAACACCTAGCATCCTGGGCAGAAAGATGTAATTTAATACGTCATTTTATTAACGCCATCGAGTACTTAGGTTTTGCGCCCTGCAGTATTGCGTGCGCCGATTTCAATTGTGACAAGAAGCTTGATTTGATTATCCGGGGAAACTCCAATGTTGTCGTACTGCTTGGGCGTGGAGATGCAACCTTCACTGTTGGCTTGAAAATGACAGTGGCTTCAGGCGCGACTCGACGCGGCACCATTGGTGTTGGCGATTTCAATCGGGACGGGGCACCGGATATTGCGCTTACAGCGTACAACGAAAACAGTATTGTAGTAATGTTGAATCAATCCATGCCAGTCCTTGAAATATCCAGATCTCAAAGTTTTAATCAAATTACGTGGGCAACAACATTAGCGACCAATTTCATCTTGGAGTATGCGACTACAAATTTTGCTCCGGAGTCATGGAGACCTTTCCCGTATCCCCCGGTGTTTATCAACGATACAAAAGCGGTCACTGACTGGACAGATCAAAGAACAAAGTACTATCGGCTAAGGAAGCCATAGGGGATTTGGGATCTGTGCTGTTCTGATATTATTACTATTTATAAATAACAAAGAAGATAATCCATTACACTGTTCTTCACCTTGAAAATCCACCATTGCATGGTGGATTTTCAAGGTGTCAAATTTCCTTATCCGCTGGGGAAAGGAATCGCGGTGGTACCACTCGCACAACTCGTCGTCGAAACACAACGCACGATACCCCCTTGGGGTTCGAATACGTCGGCCAAAAAAATTACCAGGCCGCCCTCGCCCACCTGCGCGCCGCGATGCAAAAGGTTGAGGTTCAGGCGGAATAGGCTTATTACCTAAGCGGTTGATGGAATCTAGATTGGTATATAAAATGCTTATTATTTAATATGTTGGTACTGGGTTGGGGTGAGGCTGAAACTCTTTTGCCCCGCGCGCGCCGGGCGAGGAAGCGCCAGGTCAGCGTCTATAACCAAGAAATAGATAAAATAAAAAAACTTTCACGGAAGGTGTTGGTTACTGCAATTCGTGAAAAATTTCGTAATTTTCAGGGACTGGATGAGCCCGCATCAAACCGCAATCGGCGCTTTGATGGCGGGATGCGGATCGTAACCGATCAACTCGATATCCTCGTATTGGAATTCAAACAGGTTGGTGACACGCGGATTCAACTTTAAGGTCGGGAGGGGCTTGGGTACACGGGAAAGCTGCAGGCGGGCTTGTTCCAAATGGTTTTGGTAGAGGTGCAGATCGCCGAACGTATGCACAAAGGTACCGGGCTTCAGGCCGCACACCTGCGCGACCATCATGGTCAGTAACGCATAGGAGGCGATGTTGAAGGGAACACCCAGGAACAAATCGGCGCTGCGTTGATACAGTTGGCAATCCAATTGATCCCCACTGACGTAAAACTGGAACAGGGTGTGGCAGGGCGGCAGGGCCATCGAGCTTATTTCCGCCGGGTTCCAAGCGCTGACAATGATCCGACGGCTGTCGGGCTTCGTCTTAATGAGATCAAGGACCTGTTGGATTTGGTCAATCTCCCGACCATCCGGAGTGCGCCACTTGCGCCATTGCGCCCCATAAACACTGCCCAAGTTGCCGTTCGCATCCGCCCATTCGTCCCAAATCGTCACGCCATGCTGTTGGAGCCATCGCACATTGGTATCACCACGCAGAAACCACAGCAATTCATAAGCGATGGACTTGAAATGAACCTTCTTCGTGGTGAGCAGCGGGAAACCATCGCTCAGTGGGAAACGGGCTTGCGCGCCAAACCAGGACCGGGTGCCAGTACCCGTACGGTCGGTGCGCAGTTGGCCCTGCTCCAATACCAGCCGTAACAAATCAAGATATGGGGTCATGTTTTTTTCACTGGCTCAGTCTTTTTGGGAGGTACCGTGTCTTCACCCGATTTTTTACCTTCCGAAGGGTGGGTAATTTTAATCATACCGCGTTTACGCGCGACTTCGTTCATGAAAACAACCATCAAGCTCTGCAAGTTGCGCTGTTCCTGATTCAGGAACCACGCCAAGGCGGGCATGGTCAGCAACAACAGCCAGATCCACGCGATTTCCTTCCCCACAAAACCGATGATCAATAATTCAAATGCCAGCGTGCCCCAGAAGGTGACCTTGGCGGGCAACGACCATTCCGTCTTAAGCCGGCAGCGGTAGAGTTGTTTGCCCTGGGAATACAGCTCCGCCACAGTGGTAAACTGCACGGTGCTCCAACGGCTGCCAAAAATTTCGATATCGTATTCGTTCCAACCACCATCCGGCTTGCTTTGCCAGCCTTCGGCATCCAACCGGTTCAGGATGTCGTTGATAAATTCAATGCGATCCACCCAAGTATCCGCCCAGTATTGGATTTCGTCCAGGGCTTCGCCACTGTCTTTGAGCGCCATGGAATCGAGCTTTTCATGCGCACCGGAGGGCGTGGGACGATACGTAAGTCGGCCTTTGTAACGCGCCCAACCACGCGCGAACGGTTGGAGAAAATAGAGCAGCGCAATCAATGGCTTGGACCAGAACGCCCGCTTATTACGAGGTAATTCTGCCTGGAACGCCGCAGCCACACAAATGCCCAGAGAGATCAGAAAACTGGTGATGGCCACCGGCAACAGGAACCGGAATGGCACCGACAACACAAACAGCGGCAGCGTGAACAGAATGTGATACTCGAAACTGGTCATGAGCATCAGCGTCATGGCGGGAGGAGCTTCGTACAGGGACTGAAACAGCGCGCTGCCAAAAACACCGTGATAAATGATGTTTTTGCGGGTTGCCACCCCCAGCTTGGCCGCCGTATAAATGCGCCCGGCCCAAATGCTGCCACCTAGCGAACTGAAATACTCGGGGTGCTTGCGCACCAACAGCGCCTCCGCTTCACCATAACCTCCCTGTTGTTTCAGATAGGCGTTGACGGTGGAGCGACGGTAGTGCCAGACAAACCCCGCCGGCGTAAAACCGATGCGATAGCCGCGCTGTTGCAGACGCCAGCACACATCCACATCGTCACCTGCTTTCCGGTAAATGGGGTCAAATCCACCGATTTCATCCAGCGCCCATTTGTAGAAGGCCATGTTACAACCGGGAATGTGTTCGGCCAGACGGTCATTCAACATCACATGCGCCGGACCGCCCGGCGAGGCCATCACGGCGGCGGCGATCAACGAATCTTCCGGCGGCAGGAAATTATGCCCGCCAATGCCGGTGAATTTGCTGCTGGTCAAATCCCCAACCAGATAATACAGCCAATCCTCATCCGCCCGGCAGTCGGAATCAGTAAAGGCGACAATCTCGCCCTCGGCAAGCGCGATGCCGGTATTGCGCGCCACCGAAAGTCCCCGGTTTTCATGCCGGATGTAACGAATGTTGTGATAAAGCGAGGCGATTTGCGGCGTGGCATCCGTACTGCCGTCATCCACCAGGATAACCTCGTAATTGGGATAATTCAATTTACCCAGCGAATCCAGACACGCTTTCAAAGTGCGTCCGCCATTGTAGCTGGCCACCACCACCGAAACTTTGGGACACTGGATCAACGGGAAATGCGGTGCGATCGCAAAGGCCTGCTTGACCGTCTCAAAGGATGCCTTGGGTAGCCGGTCACGCGTGGTGATCCCCATGGCCCAATCGCTCACCCGCTGCCCTGCCCGCCACCAGTCATCCGTAAAGCTGAAAACCACCGTTCCGGCCAACCCACCACGAAACGCGTCCTCAATTTGCCAACCCAGCAATTCGCATTTGCGCTCTTCTCCCTCGCGGATGGAATCCACCCCAAATTCCCCAAGGATGATCGGTTTGGAATCGGCGATCATTTGCAGGCGGGCCAAGTAGTTTTCAAATGGCCGCCGATGATGCAGATAGACGTTAAAGCAAAAGAAATCCAGATTCTGCGGGCGCAGATATTCCGTGGGTGGATAATTCGTGAAGGTACACAGGCATTCCGGATCAATGTCTTTCACCTCTTCAACCAAGTCATCAATGAATTCGGCAATCCGCCGCGCGCCACTCCAGCGAACGATGTCCGGTGGAATTTCATTCACCACGCTATACGCAAACACCGCCGGGTGACCGGCTCCCATGCGGGCGGCTTCTTGCACCGCCAAGCGGGCGGCTTTCTTCTCGTTGGTGGAATCCAGAAAACAAACGTGCTTGTTCCATGGAATATCAATCAGCAGACGCAGGCCGTATTCCAAGGCCAGATCGAGCAACCACCGCTGCGGCACATGATACACGCGCACGACGTTGGCGCCTAAATCGCGCAGTAACGCAAAATCACGGCGGGTTTGTTCGGGACTGGCAAAGGTCTCGCCCTGGGCGTCCGGCGCGAACGGACCATAGGTCACGCCTTTCAGATAAAATTTCTGATCGCCCAGGCGGAAAAACTTGCCGTCCACGCGCACACGCGGCTGTGAAGTGATGGGAAGAGGCATACCCGCAAGCGGGTTCATAGCGCGTAAACGCGCAAGAACCCGGCTATTTCACCTGGATGTTAACGCCCGCTTTTTCCATCGCCGTGCCCTCCGCTTGGGCGACGCGCGCCAAGGCCTTGTTATAATCAGCCAGCGCCCGGATCTCTTCGGAACGGGCGCGCGTGAGATCCCGTTGGAATTGCAGCACGAAGAAACTGGTGCTCTTGCCATTTTCCAGCTTTTTCTGTTCTGCTTCCAAGGCCAGCTCGGCGTATTCGCGCGCCTGACGCGTGGCGGCAACCGAATCAAAACTGCTGCGCGCCAGGCTAATGGCATTATCAATGGTCACCAGCACAACCTGCTCCGCCTGCTGCACGCGCAATTCCGCTTGCGCCCGTTGATCCTTGCTCTTGCGATAGTCCGATTTTGCTTTGCGATTGAACAAGGGAATATTCAGTTGCATCCCGTAATAATAATAAGGGTGGTCGCCCTCGCGCAGCCCCGTTTCAATGCTGCTTTCATGTCGTCCGCTGGCGGCCAGTCCATATCTTCCGACAAAACTCAAATCGGGAAGGGTTTGATTTTTATAGAATTGAATATCCAGGTCATAGCGTTCCAGATCAATCCGCATTTGCGCCAGGTCGGGACGCGTAGCCAGCCCGGTTTTCCAGCTTTCACTGACATCAAACGAAGCCGGAGCGGCGACTAATTGCTCCGCTGGCGTCAGGGTCAATTTGTGCCACGTGGTCAAATCATCCACAATGAGGTTTTTCAGAAGGTTTTCCTGGCTCGTCAACGCCTGTTTGGCGGCCAGCAAGTCCGCCCGGGTGGTCGCCACCTGGGATTCGGCCTGCTTCTCATCCAATGGCGGCAATGTTCCTGCTTTAACCTTGGCTTTGTTGTCCGCCTGCAACCGCTCGGCAAGTTCCAAGGCTTTTTCCTGCACCTTTACCGACTCACGGGCGAACACCAGATCGTAATATGCCACCCGCACGCTAGTAATAACGGTTTGTAATTGGAAACGCAGCGCATACTCGGACATTTTCAGAGTCTTACGGGAAACCAGCAGACTGTACCGCGGCCCATCAATCAGGGCGCCTTTGAGAATTGGTTGGACCACGCTAAGGCCGCCACTCCCGGTATAACCCTGCGTGTCAAGTCCATGTCCAAACCCACCGCTGGTGAAATTGAGCGGCAATGCATACTGAAGACCATAAGGCCCCTGCCCGCTGAGACTGGCACTTAATGAATCCGTATAGTTTTTTTGGCCAGTGACAACTGAATTCGCGTAATTGCGTCCGGACGCCACTGAAAGAGTCGGATCGTAAAGTCCTTCGGCGCTTTGGACGGCGTCCAGCGCAATCTTCGGGTTGAATCGTTCGATTTTGAGATCGAAGTTGTGTTTTAACGCCATTTCAATGCATTCCTGCATCGCAATAGAGCGCACCGTTTGCGGGTTGGACTGCGCCGCCACCGGCAGCGTCCAAACCAGCATCACCAATAAACTATTTATCAATTTCCGCATGGAGAATTCAGGTTGCGTGATTTTTTGCATTTAGTCAATTGCTCACCACATGATTTTCAACCGGTGGGTGATTCCATCTGTCTGAGCTTCCGATACAGGGTGGCCTCGCCGATTTTAAGAATCCGGGCGGCTTCGCCGCGATTGCCACCGGTCAGTTCCAGCACCTGGCGGATGTGCTCCAATTCCATTTCCGCCAAACTGCGATACGGCGAGGCCGCAGCCCCCTCCGCCACAACCCGAACCTCCGCAATGGGTAAAAGATCGGGGGTAATCATCCGCCCATTACACATGACGGCGGCATGTTCAATCGCATTCTCCAATTCCCGGACGTTACCCGGCCAGGGATGCTGGAGCAACCTGTCCACGCAGGCCGGTGCCAGGCGCAAATCAGGCAGCTTGAGACGTTCGGCACAGCGTTTCATGAAATACCGGGTCAGGGGCAGAATATCATCGTGCCGCTCGCGCAACGGCGGGATGCGGATATGCACCACGTGCAACCGATAGAACAAATCCTCGCGAAACCGGCCTTCCTTGACCAATTTTTCGAGGTTCTGATTGGTGGCCGAAACCACCCGCACATCCACAGGCCGGCTTTGGGATTCGCCCACCCGCTTGATTTCCCGCTCCTGCAACACCCGTAACAATTTGGCCTGCATCGCCGGAGTAATGTCGCCAATCTCATCCAGCAATAGCGTACCCCCACTGGCTTCTTCAAATAAACCAGCGTGATTGCGCACCGCGCCGGTAAAGGCGCCGGCCCGGTAACCAAACAATTCGCTTTCCAACAGCGTTTCCGGCAAGGCGGAACAATTGACGGCCAGCATAGGCCGGCTGGCGCGCGTGGAATTCTGATGAATATACCGCGCCAGCACCTCCTTGCCGCAACCGGTTTCGCCGGTGACGAGCACCGTGGTATCAAACTTGGCCACCCGCCCCGCGAGTTCGATGGTTTTTTGAAAGGCCGGACTCCGCGCCTCCACCGCCAGGTTGACACGGGTTTCGTTTTTTTCCTCCATCTGCTGGCGGCGCTGGGCCAACTCCTCCTGCTGTTGGGTCACCTGCTCCGCCAGTTCACGCACCGTTTTCTGCAAGTCCGCCGCCTGGAAAAACGCCAGGTACGGCTCGATCTCCCGTCCCCAGGATTCCAAGTCCTTGCCCACGGATTTGCAGCAGGGCACGCCGGTGGCCTGACACTGCATCTCCACGAAATACACAGGCTTGCCGAGGCAAAATGAAGCGTACCCGCTGGCATACCCCACGAGTGCCCAACAAATCGGATAAGGGGCCTTGCCGATCACCGACAGGTGCTGCTCCACTTCCGAGGCATTGCGCCACAGAATATCAATCTCAACCCGCGCCTGCGCCTCATCCAGATGTCGAATGTTCATCTCGGCCTCGGCCAGCCCATGGATCCGCAATAACATTACTGCCGCTTTCAACCATTCCGCCGTGCTATCCCACTGAAACATCCGCTGCATGGCGGCGGCATCGGTCTGCCCCCAAAAATAACCTTTTCGGGTTAGAATCCGTTGCGCCTGTTCTTCGCCCAACATCTCCATCAAATCCCGGCGAAACAACGCCAAGGCATGGAGGTCATGCAAAATCAACCGCCGCCCATGAAGGGCCACGCGGCCATGGGCAAAATCCACCAATTCGGCAAGGTTAAGATCAACGGCTTTCATGCTTTTCTATCAATTTGATAGCAAAGCTATCATAAGGATAGTTTTATCAAAACGCAACAGTTTTATAATGTGCTTAAGTTTAACGTGTTATGAATATATTAACGGTTGGCATCCATTTTGCTTATCCTTATAAACATGAATGAGAGTGCATCAGAATGACTGATGAAATTCTCATTCGGAAACTGAAAACGCAGAAACAAACAGAAAGTGAGCATATTATGGGCCTAAGATTTTCGTTGCCGGAAGAGAATAATGCGCAGCACACCCACCATCTTTGGGCGCTGTGCCAATACCTGACCGTCAAGGTGATCCACCCATTCTTTGCGGCCAACCACGTGGAATGGGATCCGCGCTTCGTGGATTTCTTCATGCATTCGCGCGACAGCAACCCGTTTGAAGCCACCGGAGCCATCAATTTTTATCCGCCGCTGCGATTTGCCGGACAAAGCGAAACCCTGGAAACCGCGATCAACGCCGCCCTGAATGAGGCAGGGATTGTGACGGGACCTTTTGAACGGGAATATTATGCGGGCCAGCCGGCCGTCAAGGTGGTGCGCATCCCCATCCTCCAGAATGCCAGCGCCCAAAGCGGGCCGCCGGAGGTCACCATGCCAAACAACGCCGGGCGGATCATCATGTCCAAACTGTTCGGGTATCAACCAAAGCAGGGCCAATTTGAATTTGAAGCGGACGACCTGCTTTGCAAGGCGGCGTCGGTAACCGACGAAATGATCGCCACCCAATGCGCGAGCCCGCTGCGCGAACTGGGCACTTCACCCAACGGTCTGCCGCGCACCGCCAGTCCCATCACCGTGAAATCGGTGCGCCGCTGTCTGGATGAGTTGAAGCAACTGGCGCGTTGGGCGCGGGAGCATCAATACCGGAAGATTTCAGCAGCCATCTGACCATGGCTCCTCAATGCCGGGCGGGGGGTAGCTCATACTCTCCGCCCGGTTTCTCATTTTCAAGGTCATGGCCATTGCCACATTCAGACTTGTCAAAACTAGTTTTGACAAGTCTGGTTTTGACAACTCGACCTTAGCCCAATTGGTACAAGTCCGCCAACGAATGCACCTTCACCGGGCCGGGCAGGCGGGTTTTGGGTGGATGATGCAGAAACAGGCGCCGGCCCACGGATTGTCCCGCCGCCAACGGGTAGAGTGCCACTTTGGCCTCCAACTCGCCAAGGGCGTCCGGCAGGCTGCGCACCCGCCCCCACTTGCACTCGCCAAGATCCGTCCAGCCATCGTCACGCTGCCCCACGACATCAATTTGCACTTTCCCGGTTTTCCAGTACTCCCCCACCTTGAACGGGCAGGTTAACTTCTCCTGTTGAATATACACCCCGGCCATGCGGTCACGGCAAAACCCCTCAAAACACTCACCAAAAAACGCGTCGAGTTGCGGCTTGATCAGACGCTCGAAGGCGGCCTCGGGGCCGAACTGGTCAATGGCGGAGAGTCGCTTGAACAGGAAGCGAAACCAAAACCGCAGGAACGGGTCTTGAATTTCAAAATACACCTCGGTCCGCGGACTGCGGGACGCCAGCGGCCAGACCCGCCGCACATAGTTCAACTCGGACAGCCGGTGCAAATAATACTGAAGATCAGAAAGCCCGGTCTGCTCCAGTACCGCCTTGTGGCGCTGGCGATACCCGGCCAGTACCGTCAGGATGGCAAAATAACTCGGCAACTCCTTGAATTCCTCGCGCAACAGAAAGTCGCCTTCCCGGAACAACGGACTGGACGGGGTCAAAAAATGAGCGATCAAATTCTGCTCAATGGATTTCCCGGACTCAAAGTACCGGTGATACAACGGTACCCCCCCGGTGATGAAGTAGGCTTGGGCTTGATGGGTCAGGGAGTACCCCGGATGAAACTGGGCCGCCTCGGCCGGGCTGAGTGGCTGCAGTTGAATCTGCGCGGTGGTGCGGCCAAACAGCGGGCTCTTACTGCCCAACAGGCGTTCGCTATAGCCAATGAATGAACTGCACAGAATCAGCATGATGCGCCCGTCCCGCTGCCACTGATGATCCCACAGCTCCTGCAGGGTGCTGATCAACTCGGGGGAGGCCTTTTCACTGGCGGCCCACTGAATCTCATCAAACACCAACACCAGCCGCGCCCCCTTGCGCGCACCCGCCACCGCCAGCCCCAGCGCGGCTTTCCAACTGGATACCTCGCCCGGACTCGCCAGCGTGTGACCATAAAACAGCCCGGCCTGCTCCAGAAAATCGTCAATCAAAATTTGCCTCGGGGCCTCTTTGCCAGTGAAAAAGATGGCCGGCTTGCCATGGATAAACTGCCGAATGAGTTCGGTCTTGCCCACACGGCGGCGGCCATAAATGACCGCCAGCGCGCCGGATGATCGCTGATACTGCTGTTGCAGGATGGCGAGCGGGTTTTTACGGCCAATGAAACTGGCGTTATTCATGTCCCAACCTTAGTTGTCATAACCAGACTTGTCAAAATCAATTTTGACAAGTCTGGTTATGACAACTGGGCATGCCTCCGCATTTGGGGCGGGGCGGCGGGCGGAAAACCCACGGGGGAGCCGTTCAAAACCTCATCATTTTTTCCAATTCCCGCACGCGCTGCGCAATGTCTTGGCGGGTGACGGCGGCGGTTTTGGCCACCCCAAAACCCTCGCAGCAAAAACTGGCCACCACGGTGCCATGAATGATGGCGCGACGCAGATTGGCCTCCAGTCCGCCCTTGGCCGCCGCGAGATACCCCATCAAGCCACCCACAAAGGAATCGCCCGCGCCGGTGGGGTCCACGACTTTCTTGAGGGGATAAGCGGGCGAGATAAAGAAACCGTGCGGACCGGAAAGAATGGCGCCGTGCGAGCCCTTTTTGATGATGACATAGCGGGGACCCAACTGGTGAAGTTTGCGGAACGCGGCAAAGACATTATCCTCCTTGGTCAGATGTTCCGCCTCGCTCTCGTTCAGCACAAAGCAATCCACGCGTTTAAGCAGTTTTAACAAATCCGCAAGCGCAATGTTCAACCACAGGTCCATGGTGTCGGCGACGACAAACTTGGGACGCCGCATCTGGTCCAGCACATGCGACTGGAGCGCCGGCGCGATATTGGCCAGCAGGACATACGGGGTATTTTGGTAGCTCGGAGGCAATTCCGGGCTGAACGTTTCAAACACGCCCAACTCCGTCGTCAGCGTGCGACGGTTGTTCATGTTGACCTCGTACTCCCCGGACCAGTGGAAGGTTTTCCCCGGCTTGATTTGCAAACCCGCCATGTCAATGCCGTGGCGCTGATACAACTGGATATATTTTTGGGGGAAATCATCACCCACGACGCCGACCAGCCTGACGGGCGCGAAAAAACTGGCGGCCACCGCCGCATGACTGGCCGACCCGCCCAACAAGCGCGGATTTTCCGCCTTGGGAGTCTTAATGGAATCCAACGCCGTGGAACCAACGATCAATACGCTCATAAATATTTGTAATTAGTTCGATTTTTTTGGCGATTACTTCGCCAACATTCCGGCCAGCCTAGTTGCGCCAACGCGGGGCGTCAAGCCACCGATAACCCGCCCACCTCATCCATAAAAATCTGCTTGTCGGCAAGCCTTCAACGTTATTTCCCAGTGGCCACCGGGGCCAATCCCGCCGTCCAGACGATTCCACGACGATACAACTCCAGGACTTCCGGAATCGCAATCGCCTTGAGGTCATGCCCCAAAACGGAGTGAAACACGCGGCCTTGCCCGTACTGCAACACAAAGGCCATCGGGTACTCTTTTTGATCCACCTTCGAGCGCGCCTTGGCCAAAATCTGGATGGGCCGATCACCAGCCAAGCAGGTGTACAATTCATCGTCCGCCTCAAAATCCACCAGTCCGCGCATAATCGAATGTTGCGCGTCCGCGATTTCCACTTTGAATTTGCCCCGAGGGTCATGCCCGCGCAGTTTGGGATTCCACGCCCGCCCGGCAAGCTGGCCAAACTCCGGCCAATCCTGCCACGCGCCGCAGGCGAAGTGTACCAACGCCAACCCCTTGCCAGCGGCGACGGCACGGCGGAGATTTTCCCGCGCCTTTTCGTCGGGCGCATTGGTTTTCCAGTTCATAAAATGGATGACCACGGTCTGGTAGGCATCCAGCGAAAGGGTGCTGAGTTGATAGGGGTCATCCACCATCTGAACTTGCAATCGGGCGTCTTTTTCCAACGCCTCCGCCAGCGCGGGCGCGGTTTGCCGCCAGGGATGTCCGGGATACTCCTGGCCAGTCACCAACAGGACGCGGGTTGTCCCTGGACGCCATGCCGGCGCACGAAAGGCGTTGGTGTAGAGTAGCGGAGCGGCTACCAAAACAGCCTTCCCTTGAGCAACAAACGGTTCCACCGCCGCTTGCGCATTTAACGAAAGCACCGCTACGAAACCCACCACCACGATTCCCGCCAAGCGATTTGAAAATTGAATGGGTCTCATACTCAAGCAGCACGACAAACCAATCCAGCGTTCCAATTCAGGCCCAACTCGTTATTCAGTCGTCTGCGACTCCCATCAAGGGTTGCTGGTGATGCGCGAGTAATTCAACCCGTGGCGCGCGGCGTACGCGGCAAAGACGCGTTCATTCTGAATCAGCACCGCCCGCACGATGCTGGAATCAGAACCGTGCCCCAGCTTGGCGACAAAGTCCGGGATGATATCGGTTTTCTTGTGAACGTACATCAACGCGAAGACCGCCTCGGCAACCGCGACATACGGTAGTTCTTTGTCAGCCCCTTCGGCGAAGTCCTCGACCGCATCCGCCAGGAATTCGAGTTGGTTCACCAAGTGCGGGTACTGTGGCGCACTGATTTGGGTGAATTCAACCTTCCAAAGCGGCAACTGTCGCAGCATCTTTTCCAAGACCAGCGGCGTGATGTGCGTCGCCCCGTGATTCACATATTGTACAATTTCCGGCATGGCGAGACCTTACCAGAAAACCGCCGGCTGGCAACGCTAATGTTTTGCCGGTTCTTATTTAAAGCAGGCTGGACACCATCGCGTAGATGATCAGCACCAGCAGCACAACCCCAATGCCGAACGCCAGAAACCCAAACATGCGCGCAATCGTCTTCCAACTCTGCCATTCGTCTTTGACGCGGAAATCCTCCAACCGCCCGGCGGCGACCAAGCGGTCGTACCAGCGCTTGCGTTCATGCACCAACTCGCCCTTGGAGATGCGCCCCGAGAAGATGACGGTATCCATGGGGAATTTTTCCAACCGGAAATGGGTGTTAAAAAAGTGGATTGAGAAAATAAACCCGGCCGCCAGCAGGGCTTCATCCGAATGAATAATCATGGCGATATTAATGATCCACCCCGGCAGGAACCTGGAGAAGAACTGCGGAAACCACAGAATCATGCCGGAAGTTCCGATGATGGCAACGCCCCAGAACACGGCAAAATAGTCAAACCGTTCCCAATAGGTCCAGCGATCAAATTCAGGTTTGGGCCCGCGGCCAAAGAACCACTTGTAATGCGCAATGAACTCCCGGAGATCGTACCAACTGGGAATCATGGAATCCGGTCCAAAAAGCACCGCCCACAAGCGCTTAAACTGGAACCGACCCGTGGCCGGGTCCACCACCACCGAACGACGCCGCCAGACCAGCCCGATTAATTGCAGCAGATGCAGCCCAAAATACAGGAAGGTGATCAGGGCGGCGAAATGGTGCAACACGCGCGCAGCCTCGGGTCCGCCCAAGAACCGAAAGATGACCTTGGCCCAATCGGCATAATAGAATTTAAGCGGCATGCCGGTAATGACGAGGGTCAGGAAACTGGTGATAACCAGAAAGTGCAGGAACCGCTGGAACGGCGTGAAGCGCACAAAGACATCCTGGCCGTGTTCGGCCTGCTTTCGGGCTTCACGATAGGCAGCCGGATCGCGCAGGAACAGGAGCGCAGAACGCACCAGCCAGAAGAGGGTATGCGCGCCAAAGAACACAAATACGCCCAGTAACAACGACGTCATGAACACGAACGTGGCATTCAAGATCGGGTAGTTTTTTCGATCCAGCGGGTTGGCGTGCGCCATATACCGGGTAAAGTTGGGGTTGGCGTCGGCATGGCATTGCTGGCACGTCTGCAAAATATTCTTCTGGGAAAGCGCCGAGGCGGGATTACTGGGTGGCAAGACATTGTGATGACCGTGGCAATCATAGCAGGCCGCCACCTCCGGGACGACATTGGGCTTCCCAAGCGCCAAGGCCTTGCCATGGTAGGTGTCGCGATAATGCTTCAAACGGTCCTGGTGACACGCGCCGCAGCGTTGGTCGCTGGTTTGCTTGAAATGCGCGGAGCGCGGCGGCTCGATCTTGTGACCGGGATGGCAATCAATGCAGACCGGAGCGCGCTTATCACCCTTGGCCAAAAGCTGCCCATGCACGCTTTGTCGGTAGATTTGTTCGACTTTGACATGGCATTTCGCACACGTATGCGCCAGGTTCAGCTTATAGACGGGGGAATTGGTGCTCTTGACGGTGGCAATATCATGGGAACCATGACAATCCGAGCAGGCGGCCAGCACCAGGTTGCCCAATGTTCGGCCATGAATACTATCCCCATATTCCGCTGCCGCTTTCTCATGGTTGGCCTGGGGTGCGTGGCACTGCGTGCACTGTGGCCGGGGAAGTTTGCTTTCGTGGACGAGCTCTTTCATCCCCCGATGGCAATCCACGCAGTTCATTTTACCATGAACCGACGCTTGAAAACTATTGGTGGCGAAGGCGGGTAAGGGTACTTCTTTGCCGTCCACCTTGCGGCTTTGTTTTTCCGAATGACAATCCAGGCAATCCGTATTGGAGAAGACCTCGACTTTGGCGGTGTTGGTGGCTTCCGCGCCAAAAACTGAGGCCAAAGACACCGTCAGACAGCCCAATGCGGTCACCAGAATTTTACGCATGCAGTTCACCATGGTGTTGCTCCCTACGGTCCACCCGTGTGACAATCATTGCACAGCCCGTCGTAATCGCCACCCGGATGTTTAAATTTTTGACCTTTGGCCTCCAACTGTTCGAGTTCCTTGCCACTGCCTTGGGCCAGAATCACATGGCAGGTATTGCATTCATTGCCCTTGATGGATTGTTTGCCATCTTTGGCCAGATGCTTGTCGTCATGGCAACGGAAACAGCCGGGCCAATCCTTATGCCCAATGTTGTTAGGATAATTTTTCCAACTGGCCTTCATGAGCGGGAAGAAATTTTCCTGATAGATTTGCTGGACGACATCGATGGCGGCCTGGCCGGATGGGCCGGGATATTTGGCACCGAGGAAGCTGGCAATTTTCTGGGCGGCAGCCTCTTTCGTGGCGTATGGCTGCGTCAAAATAAACACTGCATTGGTCTTGACCCACGGGAGGCGGGCATCAATCTTCCCCAATGACATCGCCAGGTTTACGGCATCATTTGGAGATTTATAGACGTGGGCGGGACGATTATGACAATCCACGCAATCCATGCTGCGCAGGGTGTATTGGCTGATGTCATTGGTGAACCCCTTGGCGCGGTACTCCGTAACCACCCCCTGGGCATTGATCGTGCGAACCCACGGAATTTTCTGCCGGGCGGGGTCCGTGGCGATGTACTCCACTTTATTGCCGACATTCATGTGCCAGTGAATCCCACCGACCGGGCCATGCGAGGGATCCGCCCCACCCACCCGCATCACCATGCGCATGGAAAAGAACGTATTGGTTTCTTCACCCAGAAAATAGTTATACGTGCGGTCCAAATTACCCACGAATTTCTTCGGCCAGTGACAGCGTTCACAGGTATCCTGAGCCGGGCGAAGGTTATGGACAGGCGTGGGAATCGGGGTGGGATATTTTTTGGCCATGGTGGCATACACTTGATACGAGCCGGCCAGTTTGGAACGGACGAACCAAGTTGCCCCGGAACCGATATGGCACTCCGTGCAGGTGACGCGTGCGTGTGAGCCATGCTGATAGGTGACGAATTCCGGTTCCATGACGGTGTGACACAATTGGCCGCAAAACTGAACGGATTCCGTGAAATGGTACGTCTGATAACTACCCACCGCCGAAAGCAGTAAAAAACATAGGACACCGATGGAAAACCCGACCAGGATTTTACGATCCCGCGGGTGCGCCAAATCAATGGTCAAATCCTTGGCCCCGGCCAGGGTACCATCCCGCCGAACCTGGCGGCGGCGCAGCCACCAACCCACTCCGGTCAAAGCCAAACCGGCGATTAAAAAGGCGGGCACCACAAGGTACGTCAAGATCCCCATGTAGGGACTCTGCCCATGCCTCACGGAATCCAGAACGAAGAGGAGAAGAAAACTGAATAAGCTAGCCCCCGCAAGGGCCAGACCAGCGAAACTGATCCAGTTACGAAAATAGGAGGGCATTTTCTCACTGGCAACCGGTTGTTCGGTACTCATAATATCCTATGCTAGAAAATAGAAGAGCCCACGTCAATGCTTATGACGGCCACACCAGCTAACTCGCCCTCCTGATCCGTCTTCCAGGAACATATCCTGGAAGACCATGAAATCCACGATTACTTCTTGAGCGTGCGCATGTAGGCGATCAACGACTTGATCTGGTCGTCGGTCAGGCCTTCAGCGGGCTTCATCAAGGTCTTTTCGCCTTCCTTCAGGCCTTCCTTGATGATTTTCATCGCCTTGTCATCCTTCAATTCGGCCTGCACTTTGGCATCGGTATAATCCTTGATGCCCAGTTTGGCACCCATCTTGGTTTTGCCCGCGCCGTCCGCACCATGGCACTTGGCGCAATCTTTATCATAAAGCGCCTTACCATCTTCGGCCTGAGTACTGGCGGCCCCGATCAAGGAAACCGCGACAATTCCAGCGAATACAATGTGTTTCATATGCTACTTATAGAGACTATTTGAACTCATCCTTTATTCAAGGAGTTAAAAAAGGTGCTATCGGGTTAAAACCGGTATTGCAGGGTGGAATAAATCAAGTGTGCATCATAATTATTCCAACCGCCCGAGGCTTCATCCCGATAGCTGTAGAAACCGTATTTCAACGAGAGTCGCATATTGGGGCGCAGCTTGCGGGAAACCATGCAAGTGACCGCCTGTTCCTTGGCTCCAGCCCCGTAACTCATCGCCGCACCAAAGCTGTTATCGGGAGTGTAATCATTGGCCCGATAATAGAAATAACTCGCTTGCAGGTCGGTTTTGTTATCCACCACAAACCCAGCGGTCGTCGTCAGGGTGTAATAATTATTGCGGGCGTTGAGCACGGCCGCCGTATAATTACCCGCTTCAGATTCGGTCTTGCTGATGACGTAGTTGAAACCACCTTGCAAATAGAGACGGCTCACCGGAACCCAAGTAATGTTTTGGGCAAACACATGTGATATCATGCGGGCGCTTTCCGCCTCGCTGAGACCGGCTGCCGCATCCGGAGTGGTATGGATGGTCGAGTATTGTAAATCGTACCGGCTTACCAAGGTTACATTGTTCAACGGACGCAAGGTCAGGCGAACATTGCCACCGTCCGTATCCAGGTTTTGGTCCTTCAAATAAGCGGGATACCGATTACCGCTAAGCGGAGTATTCGGCGTATTATCCAGCAAATGGGTGTATTTATTGTCACGGTTCACGTGATAATATTGGAAATCCATATTGACCCGGCGCACCGGATACCAGTTCAGTCCCAGCGTATATTTCTGCTGCAACCGACTGTCGTCAGTATTCTGGTCCACCCGTGGCAAAATACCGTTACCACCATTTTCCTGGTAGTTGCCCTGCCCTTCCAGCAATTCCGCACGGGCATAAACGACCCAATTGGTGAAACCGGTATAACGGATTTCCAACTGCTCGGTCACGTCCAGATTATCACGCGAACTGGTGGAATTGACCAGCGTCGGCGCACCATTGCCAGTTTGCATATAGGTGGACTGGCTATCCGTGCCAACCCGATAAAGACGCACCGAAGGAACAATGGTCCACGACTCGCGCGGGGTGTACATCAGACTGAACGTCCCGGTGAACTCCTTGGACTCCGAACCGCCCGCAAGATTAAAATATCCGAGGCCATTAGCGAGCGCAGGCACATAGGCGGAATCGTAACTGGCACCATACGTGCGGGTCCCCGCAATATCGGTATCCAACGTGCTAAAGGAATATCCCGAGGAGAAAAACACTTTCGGGCTATACCGGGTTTCCGTGAAACCATAGACATTCAGCACATCCGTCCAGACCTGATCCCGGCTGGTGACATGACGGTCATTCAACTGGTTGGGATATTGACGTGAATTCTGGGAATTATTCTGCCTAGCTGATTCGTAATTGAGTCCCAAGCCAAAATCGGTCTTGCCCAACTTATGTTTAATTTCCGCCTCGAAGATATTGCGATGCTCGTCAATCCCCAAAAAGGAGGGCACAATGGCACGGCTTGGCCCGGCACCATAGGGTCGCGTTACCCCCATGGACGTGGAGTCTTTTTCGCCTTCGCGAAAGAGCGTACTATATTTGAGCCTGATTTGGGGCCAATCCTTGAGGGTTAACCCGCCTTCAATCCAGGCCTCACCCCGGTCCAAGTGAAGCGACTCATCATAGAGATGCACCATGCGCACATTCGCCTGGTCACCGGCATAATAACCGCCGCTGCCATCGTACCACGTGCGATAGGCTTTGTAACCGGCCCGGACGAACCCCACTTCAGGGCGCACATATTCCAAGCGCAGCTTGTAATCCTGGTTGTCAAACAAGGCCCGCACATCCAAATTCAGGGAATCCTTCTTCCCCACCTTGGATTCATAGTGCAAGTCCTCGATGCCACCAAAGGCTCCCTGATGGATATAATGGCGCTGTTTCGGGGCATTCGGATTTCCGTCAATCAGCAACCCGCCAACCGACAAATCCACCCAATTGGTGTAGCTTTCAGAGTAATCATCGGGAACCGCCACCGGCTTGTTGGTGGAATCGGCGGCATAACCGGCGACCGCCAGACCAGCGGCGGCAGCGACCCAACCAGCCACCATGGCACTTCGAGCACGTGAAGAGTAGTTTGTTTTCATGAGTGTTCTCGAAAAAGGTTAAAACCGCAGTGAGGCATTGACGCGTGACCCGTGCACGGCTTGGTGGCAACCCGCCGTCCAGCACGTCCCCTGTTTCAGCAGCAGAGTATGGTCCCAACCGCCGATCAAGAGCCGGCCTGGTTGCTGTTGCTGGAAGTGACATTTCAAACACAGGTTCTGATTGCGCACCGTGAGCATTTTATCGTTGACGCTGCCATGCACATCATGGCAGGTGGTACAGCCTTCCCGCATGGCGGCGTGCTCGAACACATACGGCCCGCGTTGGGCGGGATGGCACTTGATGCAGGCGTCGTTCTGCGATTGCAACGCCGTGCCGCCACCCTTGGTGACCTGGCCCTTGTGAGGATTATGGCAATCACCGCAACTCACCTTGCCTTCGGGCACGGGGTGATGATGAGGCAGTTCAAACTGGCCGCGTTTATCCAAGTGACAATCAAAGCAATTCTCCGAAGAACGGCGCGGATTGATGATGGTCTGCCGCTGGCTGCTCGGGCGCACTTGCGGGTCACCCGGTTTGTAGTTCGTGCCCGTGCGCCGCTCGCCCGCGCTTTCCGCGTGCAGGCTGCCAGGACCATGGCAAGACTCGCAACCCATATTGATGGCGTTCGGCCCCGGAGTTTGCAGCCGCGCATGGGTCGCCGTCTTGAAATCCCGGCAGAGATCCTCGTGGCATTCCGCGCAGGCTTTGGACCCGACGTATTTGGCTCCGGGGATATTGGGGGGAATGACGACGGTCCGCGTGACCGTTTCGCAGGAAACCGTGGCCAGGATCAGCGCGGCGCCGCCCGCCAACAGCCATCCCGCCCGGCTTTTGTGTGCCTTGAGATACTTGATCATAAGCGTCGCTTTTTGGTCCGATTGTTCCGTTACCCCTGATCAGGGTTTAGCAATTTCCGCCTTCACCTTTTCTTCGGCAATCTTCAGCAAATTCCACGTATAGGCGTTGTTATGCACGCCATAGGAGCCATCGTGTTCAACCAAGTAGAGACCGAACCGGGCCTGAACAATGTTAGCCGGCAACCCATATACCGCATTTGTCTGAATGGCAGCCGAGGCCCCCACCCACTTGCTGGCTGAAATCGCGGCCGGCCGGTTGGTCGAAAGCTGCCCCACACTAGTGAACTCCCATGCCAGGTAATTGGTGCCAGCATTGGTGCGCAACTGGATGGAAGCTTTGGTGACGGCCCAATAGTTCAGGTTGGACTTCACGACTTGAATCTTCTCACGGGTCGCTTCCTGAGTAAATTCCATGAGCACATTCATCCAAGTTGCATCCCCGGTATGACACTTAAGGCACACATCGAAGCTATCCACCTCGAACTTATGCTGGGCAAGTCCGCTCGTCGGCGAATCCTGCATATGGCAGGTAGCGCATTGATCCTGGGCCAGTTTATAGTGCGGTGACATGGTCAATTGACCAATATTAGTGGCTATCTGGAAGGTGGTCGGGAAGTTTCCGTTCAAGATATTATATTGGGGGGAGTGATGCGGCGGACGGCTGGTTGAGGCAGGATCGGCGCCACGGGAATTATGACACTGGCCGCACACGCTGATATTCGGGTTATATTGGTTGGAAAAGGCAATCGAGGTGTTATAGGTAAAATAATTGGTCGAACTGGTCGGATTACGGAGTTGGAAACCATTGGCAGTTGCACCATGCGGATCGTGGCAGACCACGCAGGTGACACCAATTGCGGCAGCATTGGTACCCGAAGGCAGCGGCTTATTCTTCAAGAAAGATAAACGAACCGCGCCGGAGTGGCAGGCGCCGCAGGAATTCATACGTCCTTGTGACGTTACCACGTTAGTGCTAAGAAAACCACTGGGGGCCGCCGCCACATCAGCCAAAACCGAGGCATGCGGCGTAGTGTGCCACTCATCATAGGTGGGATGATGGGAACCGGTATGGCAACCACCGCACAACTCGCCACTCATTACAATCGCCGGGCGCAGGGTCAAATCGTTCGGGGCGGAAGCGTGCGCCTGTCCCGGGCCATGGCAGTTTTCGCATTGCACACCGGCGAGCTGAGGCGTGGTGGCTTCATTGACGAAACCATTGGGCGTTCCATAACCAACCGTATGACAGGGCAAACAATTCTTATTGGTGCCATTGCCCGCCGCCTTGAGCGTATTGAGCGCGCCGAAATGGCGGGCTGTCATTTCCGAGGCATGAATGTTGGTATGGCAGGTGCCGCAGGTGGCCTCCCCGACATATTGCGGCGCAGGAGCCGAAACGGCGAACACCTGCAACGGCGCTTTGGCCGGCAAGACCACGGAATTCGCATAGGAACGGCATACCAAGTTGGACACCGTCTTGCCACCCACCGTGGTATATTCATAGAGCTTGTACGGCGTCTCGCTGTCATTGAAGCCCGCCGTCCACTTGACGATGATCCGGCCACCATTGGTCGCAATGGTGGTCACCGTCGGCGCCGAAAATTGTTTCCCACCCAAGCCACCGGCAAAGGTGTTGGTCATGATAAGGGTCTGCGCCGAGGCGGACGCGACCGTCGCCAAAACCAAGGCCGCCGCAAGGAGGCCCGTCTGGAGACTGGGCTGTTTCAGGTTGAGGATGAGGGTTGGCCGGTTGATTTTCATAACTACAATGGCTATGGGTTGACGTTTACGTCTTGCTGACTGCTCTGTTTGATTGCCGTTCTATGCACATCCTTAGTCTATGCATCCCGGTGATTGTGACAAAACCTTTCTTGCCATAGATTTGACGTAAATTGCCATCCTATCATATTTAATGACCTTACTTGTAAGTTTATTTAATGCGTAATTCCTTATCATGACAAATTAAGTCACGTATCAGATACACTTACATAGAAAAACACACCCCATCAGATTCGGTGTATTTTTGAGCCGGAAATCCGGGGCACAATATTGAGAAAATCGCCCTATTTTCAGGCCGGAAATGCTATTCCGCTACTTGCTGCGGATCAGCGCGCCCAGGGTCTCGTTGAGTTTTTCCTGGTCCTTGACCACATCGGTGATGCCGCCCAGGTAATCGTTCACCCGGCTCATTAAATCGGCGCGTTTTTCGCTTTCACTGACCACTTTGATGACATAATGGTCACTCATACCAATCCCCGGTCCGGTAATGTCATTGCCATCCCGCACTTCCATCCAATATTCGATAATGCAGCCTTCCGGCGGCGGCGGGATCAGCGTGGCGAGCTTCCACTCATAACGCCGGCGGAGGTTGCGGGGCAGCTCCGCGCCCAAGTCCAACTCCACTGATTTTTCCGTGCCCTTGTCCACCGCGTCAATTTTATATTTGAGGAAGGCCTTGGCGATGGCGTAGTCGTCGGAGGCGTCAAACCCGATCAACACGGTGGCCTGGCGGGTGACCAAGTCTTCCTTGCGATCCGGATACGTAATCTGCACCACCGGCGGTTTATCCGGCAAAATATCCACCCGATAGACGGCCGGATCCTTGGTCTGGACCCCATACTGATCGGAAAGGTAAATGGAGACGCCGTTCAGGCCGGCATCCGGAATGGGGACGATACCCGTCACTTCCCTGGGATTCTTCGGGTTGACTTCCATGGCTATTTCCTTGCCCAAGCCAACCAGTTTCACAATCCCTTTGGCCACCTCCTTGGAGGCGGTGGCGCGCAATTGCAATTGGCTGCCGGCCAACAGCGCCAGGTCGCCGAGCGGACGCCGCACGGTGCCGAGTTTGGTGTAGGGCGGGAAAATCTGATTACATTCCAGATAGGCCACCTCGGGGCGGGCAATCGCCCGGACTTTAAAGGCGCGCGTGGTGTTATCGCCCAGCTTTACGCGATACGTAAAGTCATCCTGCACATTCTCAATCACCCGCACAAACTTGGCGGGGTCCTGTTTATCGGCATAAATTGCGATTTCTTCCTCATGACCCGAGGCATGGCGGAGCAATAGCGAACCATGGCGCGGGATGATACCCCGGGCGCGCAGCAGGATCGTGACGGCGTCCCCCCGGCCAATGACTTTATCCCCATTCAACACATCCACTCGGGTCTTGCGCGGCACTTCCACGCCGGAAAGTAAAACGCGGCGCAGCAAATCCACACTGGCCTCGCGGGTGATAAAAAACGCCACCAACGCCACCAGCAGCAAACCCGCCGCGACCCGGCCTTTTTTGATCAGAGGTTGCATGGGGACCACCGCCTGCAAATTGACGGTTTCCGCCAGCACTTCAGTTTCCGCCACCAAGGCGCGCGCCAAGCCCAGTGAAGTGCCCGGTGGCACGCCGCCGGGCCGGCCAAATTGAATGGCGGAAATAAACCGGGAACGAAACTCCGGCTTGCCGCGTTCGATCATCAGCGCCATGCCTTCATCATCCGGACGGCGCAAGTAAGGTTGAATGATTTTCTGGAACAGATGCCAACCGAGTGCCCCCAGGTATCCCAACAACAACAGCGCCCGCAGCCAGAGGGGAAAATCAAACCACCAGTCACACAACATCGCGGTGGCCACCACCACCAACCCCACCGAAACCAGCCAGGCGATACCAAGCCCAAGGGTCACCGAGACATGCCGGGCGCGCACCGACGCCAGTTTACCGCGTAACACGGCGCTATCGTAAGCTTGCGGCGCGGCAGGCACTGGTGAAATGTTCGTGGCGTTGGGCATGGTTATTTCAGATGCGCTAATTTCCGCAGAATCCATTCCAGAGTAACCACCAGGAGCAGCAGCAGGAACATGAACCAGGAGGACCAGAGGTCCACCTCGACCGGACTGCGCACGCGCTCCGTTTTGGCGCTGATTTTCTTGGGCAGCGTATGCAAGTCTTCCTCGCGGAAGAAGGCACCACCGCTACTGGCGGCCATATCCTTGAGCAAGGCTTCATTCATGGCCGTCTCGCCCAATTCAAATTTCGGCTCGGTCACATTAAAGTCCAGACGGGTTTCCCGGTCGTGCTCGACAAAGAATTTATACGGGCCGGGCGCCGGGGCAATGAAATCGCCTCGATACACCCCGGGCTGCTCGGGCACCGGGCGCAGCAATACCGCCGTTTCCTGGGCATTGGCGCCCGAATCGGCGCTACGCAGGGAGTAGGCCGCCTTGACCTGTGCATCCGTCAGCGGCTCGAAGCTCATCGTAAATAACCGGGCATAGACGGTGACGCGCTCGCCGGTCATCACGTTTTGGCGGTCCATGGAAAGCTGGGTGCGTTTGGACCCGCCCAACAGACGCTGAAGCCCCATGCGTTGCGATATCTGCCCCCAGAAAGCGACGTAATAGGCATCGCCCACATTACGGCGCCAGCGCCAGGTATTATCCGTGCCGATGAACATCGCCTGGCCGGACCCGTATTGTTGCAGCGCCACGACAGGCATTTTGCCGAAACGCGATTCCTTCACCGGGTCCGGGTCCACCAGGAAAACCTGGGCGGCGGGTTTGGCGCGGGAAACTTTGGAGACCCAATACACCGGCGGGAGTCCCTTCCAGCGGGCGGCGCTTTCGGCCTCGGTATCCGCCAGCCGGAACATGATGCTGTTGCGGCCGGCGCTGGTGAGTTCCAATTTGACCGGCTTTTCGGCCTGGATTTCGCCCACGCCCTCAATCGGCGAGGCTTCAAATTCCACCGGCAACATGCGCTCGATCACCGTCTTGCGATATGCGGCCGGGGAAAACCGCTTGCCCGCCACCATGATGAAGGCCCCGCCAAACCGCGATACGAACTCACCCAGGTTTTCCAGTTGGGCGGGAGTGAAATTACGGGGATCCACGTCCCCGAAAATGACCACATCATATTTGAACAGGTCCTCTTTGCGCTCCGGGAACTTATCCAGATACGGCGAATTGGTGCCCCGCATGATGTGCGGATCGCCCTCGAAGAGCAGGACTTTCGCCTCGACCCGCCGGTCGCGCAACAGCATCGCCTGAAGATAATGGTATTCCCACCGGGGGAATTGTTCGATCATCAGCACTTTGATTTTGTCGTCAATCACCCGCAGGCGCTGCGACTGGGAGTTGTTATCCTGCACGGTTTCATCCGGTCGCGGCGGCACATACGCCTGCAATTCGTAATCACCTTTTTGCTCGGGGGTAAACTTGAGCGGCACCACGGTTTCACCATCGCCTTTAAAGGTGATTTCTTTTTCGTCCACCTTGGTATCGCCCAGTTTGAGCAGCACTTTGGCGGATTCGCCCGCCATGCCCTGGGCGCGGACCCGCACGGTGACCGTCACCTCGTCTTTGACAAACGCGACCTCCGGGGCAAACAGGTTGGCGACAATAATATCGCGCGGCGACGTAATGCCCACGCCATAAATGTAGAGGGGCACGTTTTCCTGGCGGGCCAGCACGGCGATCTCGCGCGGGGCGACGCCGCTGTTGTTGCCACCATCGGTGAGGAGGAAAATGCCGGCCAGCGGCTGCCCGCGTTTGCGTCCCAAGGCGTCGCGCACGGAATCGCCAATGGCAGTCTGCGGGATGCCAGCCGTCCAGGAATCCACCCACCCCAGGGAGGCATCGGGGAGCGGTTTTCCGCCTTCGGGCGTGACGGCGCGGACCAACTCCTGCACGGTCTGGCCAAAAATAAACGGACTGAGATCAAAGTCCTTTTGCAGGCTGGGTAATAAATTAAGGCGCGGATTTTTCATGACCGCCTTGGCCAGGTCCAACCGCGAAATCAAATCCACTTCCTTGAGCCGGGTGCGGTCCGCAGCCTGTTGGAGTCCGCCAGCCGGTTCGAGGATACCCTTGCCAATGGCAGCGCGCTTCTGGTCCGGCTCGGTAATGCGCGGGTCCTTGATCTTCATGCTGGCGGTGCCGTCAAAAAGCACCACCAGAGCGCGGCGGACGTTCCCTTCCACCGTCAGGGATAAAACCGGGCGCAACAACAAGAGCAGCAGCAGGAGAATGAAGAGCATCCGCAGAGAAATCATGGCGTATTTCTGGACCGGGGCAATACCTTCATCGGGCTCGCGGTAAAACCACCAGGTCAGGACGCCGCACACCACGGCCAGCAACAGCACGGTGCCCGCGCCAATGCCACCGGCGAACGTGAGGTTCATGCCAGCAATACGGCTGGCATCCTCAATTTGCGCACCCAATAGTTTTAGCAGGAATTCAGTCATCTATTTGGTGCGGCTGAAATGTTGGGCGAGGAACGTCTCGACCATGGCCAGAATCAGGGCCGCCAGCAACAACGGCAGCCAGAGTTCCATGCCAACCCGTTCCTGGGTGACAATATCCCGCAACGGCACCCCCGGCTTCCACCGGATCACCTGGGCGAGATTTTCCAAATCTTTAAGCTGGCCGGCGGGGATTTCCTCCAGGCTGGACTCCGCCGCATCGGGTTGAGCGGCAAAACGGATCACCTTGGCGGTGTCGCCGGACAAGGAGGCCTCATAAACGCCACTATAGTCCGTGCCGTCGTAGGTCAACGTGGGCAGGCCATGCAGCAATTCCACGCGCCGCAGATCGCGCTGCGGATTTTGCGGATCACCCGGCGGAATGACCACGACATCCCGCCCAATCTGCTCATTCAACAGCCGGTGGATGAACTGATCCCCCACCCGCAGGTTTAACCCTTCATCCTGGCGCTGAACAATGGCCCCCAAGGCGCGATGCAGCAACGGAACAAAGGATGGGCGAACGGCCAGATCATTCCAAGCGGTGTTGGCCGTGCTGCAAAATTGAATCACCCGGCCGAGGCCCCATGACCGCTCCATCAAGGCAGGCTGGCCATCGCCAAACCGCAGCACCACGCGCGGTTCACCGGCCATGGGCAGGCTGGTTTGCCGGGCGGCCTCCAGGTTACGGTTATCGTCCGCCGACCACGCGGCAGGCAGCAATTCAAACGCGCGATAGAAATGGGCGGATGCCAGGGTGCCGTTGGCCGGCTCGTTCCAGAGTTCGACCAACGGATGCGCGTAATCTTTCTCCTGGAGGGTAAAAAACTGATCCTCCTTGTCCACCTGCCCGCGCACCTGCCCGTACGCCGCCGGAAGAAATTGGTATTTCTTCAACAACTGATCGTTGTAAAAATTGACGAGCAGATTGGCACCGGGGAAAATCATCAAGCCGCCACCCCGGCGCAAATATTGCTCCAGCACTGGCAGCGTGGTCAACGGCAGCTCAGACACATTGGCCAGCACCACCGCGTCATAGTCATCAAACCGCGCATTGTTCAATTCGAGCAGATTCATGACCGTGGTCTTGATGAAATACTGGTTCGCCTCCGCCGGCGGCACCGGTTGAAAGGCGTGGCGCAGGAAGAAGGTCTGGCTCTCGCGCGGCTCCCGCCCGGGATCACCGTCCACCAGCAACACCCGCACTTCGCGGATGGCCCGAATCGCCATGGTCCGAACATCATCGGCCGGCACGCGGTCCTCCGGAATGCGGGCCGTCACCCAGTGGTACCCTTCACTGCGAAAACGGGCAAAGACCGAGACGCTCTTGGAGGCCCCGCCCGGCAGCACGTCCACAAACGTCTCATCCTGAGGCGCATCGCCATCCACGCTCAGGCTGACTTTGATGCCCGTAACCTCCTCACGCCCATAGTTACTGACGCGCACTTCCAGGCGAACGGGAAAATTCACCGGCGAGAGCCCGCTAGCCAAGCGCATGCCGCTGACGCCAAGATTCCGTTCCTCGCGGTCGCCCACGAACACGATCCGCGTCTGAATCTGGTCCTTCTTGGCAGTTTCCAGCAGTTTCTGGATGTCCGCCAGATGTTTCCAGCCCACCGCCTGCGTATCGGTAACGAGGTAAATTTCTTTGCGCAATCCGCGCGCTTTGCGCAAGGTATCCACGGCGCGCTTCAAGGAAGGCAGCAGGTCCGTGCCCCGGTCTGAAAGTCGTGCATCCCGCACTACTTTGCGGACGAGGTTCATGTCCATGGTGGGCTCGGCAATCACGGCATTGGCCACGTCCGACCCCAGCAACACAGACACCGAAGAGCCGGCCGGCATGGTGCTGATGGCCTGTTCCCCGGCCTGCTTGCCTTTCTCGAAACGCGACAGCACCCCATCCGTCTGGCTCATGCTGTATGAGTTATCCAGAATCAGGACGCCGGTGACTTTGCCGCCAAGAAAGTTCGTCGCGGACGACCGCAGCGCCGGGCGGGCCAGCGCCAGCGCGATCAACGCCACCAGCACGCACCGCAGGATGAGCAAAATTAAATCCTCAATGCGCATGCGCTTTTGATTCTGCTCAACGCTGGTCTTGAGAAAGCGCATGGCCGCCCACACCACGCGCTGGAACCGGCGGCGGTTCAGTAAATGAATGATGATGGGCACCGCGATGGCGGTGACACCGAACAACAGCCCTAGATTTAAAAACGTCATGGCACGTTATTTCACCGTCGTCCGGGCACGGAAGGCCAGGTACCCGCTCAGCACCTCGGCCAGGGAATGCGCGGTGTTCACGAGCACATAATGGCTCCGATTTTTCTCGCAGCCTTCCCGCAACCGCTTGCGAAACGCCTCGACTTCGGCCAGGTAACTTTTGCGGATTTCGTTCGGCCGGGTCAGGATTTTGGGATGCTGTTCCAATCCGATGAATTCGACCAATCCACGGAAGGGAAACTCCAATTCATGCGGATCCATGACGTGAAACAGAATCACTTCATGGCCGCAGAAACGCAAATGCTGGATGCCGTCCAGAATCTTGTCTTCGTCATCGAAACAATCGCTGATGAGGATGACGATGCCTTTGCGGCGCACCTTGATGGCGGCATCATGGAGGATGTCGGCAATGTTGGTCTTCGCCTTGGGCTCAAACGCCGCCAGCTTCTCCATGATGGTCATGAGCGTGGCGCGATTATCGCTGCGCGGCACGTAATGACGCAATTCCTGGTCAAAAATGGTGAGAGAAACAGCGTCACGTTGCAGAATCACCAGGTAGGCCAGGCACGCTGCCATCATTTTGGCGTAATGTAATTTGGTAATCTTACCCGAGCCATACTGCATGGACTCGCTGCCATCCACCAGCAGGTGCGCGACATAATTGGTCTCCTGCTCGTATTGCTTGATGTAATAGCGGTCGGTGCGCCCCAGGACTTTCCAATCCAGATGCCGGGTGTCGTCCCCGGCGGTGTATTCGCGATGCTGCGCGAACTCGATGGCAAAGCCGCGAAACGGCGACTTGTGCTCGCCCGCCATGTAGCCCTCCACGATAAAACGGGCGTTGAGCCCCAGCATTTCCGCGTGGGAAACCGTCTTGGGATCAAGCAATTGGCTGGCGAGCTTTTCCATCCGGCGTGATTAAGATTGGAATCGGGCAGCCTCGCTTAGGCCAGCTTCTGATGCTGCGGAACGGTTTCCAAAATCTTGCGCGTGATGTCATCCGTGGTGACGCCTTCGCTCTGTGCGGCGAAGTTGGGCGCAATGCGGTGCCGCATGATGGGCAGCGCCACGGCGGCGACATCCTCGCAACTCACATAGTTCTGGCCGTTCAACATGGCCCGCGCTTTGGCGGCCATGATCAGGTTCAGGCTGGCGCGCGGCCCGGCGCCCCACGTGAGCCACTTCTTGCAGAAATCCAGCGCCTCCGGCTGCTTGATGCGGGTCACGCGCACAATGCGCTCCGCGTAGGCATACACATGATCCGCCACCGGCATGCGCCGCACCACCTGCTGCAATTGCAGGATATCCTCCGCACTCAACACCGCCTCCAACTTGGTCTCAACCACACTGGTGGCCATCTTCATAATCTGCAACTCTTCCGCCGTGCTGGGATAATCCACCATGATCAGGAACATGAAACGATCCAGTTGCGCTTCCGGCAGCGGATATGTGCCTTCCTGCTCAATCGGGTTTTGCGTCGCCAGCACAAAGAAGGGGCTGGGCAATTTGTGATCCACGCCGCCCACGCTCACCTTGCGCTCCTGCATCGCCTCAAGCATGGCGGCCTGCGTCTTGGGCGGGGTACGATTGATTTCGTCCGCCAACACCACGTTGGCAAAGATCGGCCCTTGCAAAAACTTGAACGTGCGCTCGCCGGTGACGGGATTCTGGTAAATCACCTCGGTGCCAGTGATATCGCTGGGCATCAGGTCGGGAGTAAATTGGATGCGTTTGAAGGTCAGATGCATCGTTTGCGCCAGCGTGGAAATGAGCAGGGTTTTGGCCAACCCCGGCACCCCCACCAGCAAGGCATGACTGCGGGTGAAGATGGCGATCAGCACCTGGTCAATCACCGCATCCTGCCCGACGATCACCTTGGACAACTCGCCCTTGATGGCCGTGTACGCGGCCTTGAGCCGCTCAATGGCCTGCAAATCCTCGTCACTGACCGGTGGAACTGGCGATGCAACCGGGTCGGCCACAGCGGTTTCCTCAGGTTTACCGCCCAATTTGACGCGCACACGCACTGGCGCATTGGCACTGCCCGATTCAGGGGCGGCCCCCGTACTGTTCTTATCGTCGCTCATATAATAATTAAAACATGCCGGCTCAGGTGACAGGATACATAACGATCCCGCCAAAGCACCAAACCGGGCGAATGATGGGAAAGTTTTTAGCGTACCAACCGCCAATGTCAATCATATCACATCGGCTACCCAGCGCGCGCAGGGCTGCCTCAAGCTCGGTTTGGTTCAAGCCGGAAGCGGCTGTTCAGGGGTTCCCATTGCAGCGGTATTACCCGAACGCAAGTGAATCCGTTAAGCCGATTCCCTCAGCCGGATTATGAAATTCTCTCCCCGAGGGAGAGGAAACAGGTGAGGGGGTACGGAACCACAGACCCTGCCCACCTCGTAGTATTCGTAACGCACCAACGCGCTTGATGAAGCCCTGGTTTCTGGATTTCTGGAATCCCGCCTCACTGCGGTTCGACGACTTTCAGCCCCGGCACATAATCGAAGTGACGCCGATTGAACGTCGCTACTTCGCTACCACGCTCCAACGCCGTGGCGGCCACAATGACATCGTAGGCACTGATCATGTTGCCCTTTGCTTCGAGTTCAGCCCAGATTCGAGCGTGCTCACGAGCGGTGCTCTCCGTGTATGGGAGGATGGGCAACGAGGCAAGCATGGCCTGCAAATACTGCTGGCGCCGCGCCTTTTGCATGCCGGTAGCCCGTTCAACTCCATGCCAAAGCTCGGCCACGGTAATGGCAGCAATCTCAAATGCTTCATCGGGCTGGCGCTCCAACCACCCTTTGAGATCAAACATTCCCTTTTCACCCCGGATGATAACATCCGCATCAAGGATTATTGCCATTTGTCAGTCGGGGTTTGGATGGTTTCTCGCGCACTTCGCAACGCCTCATGCCAATCACGCGCTTCCTTGGCCGACAGATTGGCGGTGGTCAAAGCTTCAGCCAAATCCCGCCCCGTGCAACGCTTTTCGCCTTCCGGCCCGATCCGGGCAAAGGGACGTCCATTCTTCAATAGCACGAAGGAAGTGTTTTGATAATGGGCACGATTAATACAATCCGCAAAGTTGCGTGCCGCCTCCGTCACTGAAATGGTCATCACTTTCATAAAATCAGATTATCATATTTTATGATTTTGTCAAACCCCAAAATTGGTGCGTTCAGGATTGTTTAAGTCAATAGCTTGACCAACACCGCATGCGGGTTCAGACGCATCAGCCGGGGATTCCATGCCAGATGACGCAATAATGAGGTGGGCCGCCCTTGGTGAGTTCGCTTAACCGATGTTATCCAAGAAATGCGGCCGCAATTCCATCAGTTTATCTTCCAGTGAGAAGGCGACCGACATG
>JBAXGN010000089.1 GCA_037139415.1 Verrucomicrobiota bacterium
CGCCAATCCCCAATGGTATCAAATTATTCGGCGCAGATGCGGTGTTCTGACCTTTAATTACACAACCACTCGCTGATTGGTAATAGTGCAATTGCACGATGAAAATGGTATTATTCCCCGATGATTTTCACCAAGACGCGTTTCCGCCGGTTGCCGTCGAATTCCCCATAGAAGATTTGTTCCCATGGACCGAAGTCCAACTTACCCATCGTGATGGCCACAACGACTTCCCGCCCCATTACCTGGCGCTTGAGATGCGCGTCCGCGTTGTCTTCGCCGGTGCGGTTGTGGTGGTAGTCGCCCACGGGTTCATGCGGGGCCAACTTTTCCAACCAAACCTCGTAGTCATGGAGCAGCCCGCTTTCGGCGTCGTTGATGAAGACCGAGGCGGTAATGTGCATGGCATTGACCAGGCAAAGCCCCTCCTGCACGCCGCTTTTCTTCACCAGTTTTTCCACCGTGTCCGTAATGTTCACGAAGCCCCGGCGTCCCGGAACCTCAAACCAAAGTTGCTCGGTCAAACTTTTCATGGGGCAGGTATGCCACGTCGGGAAGAAGAATTCAATGCCGGTTCGCAGCGTTGGGTTACACCGATTGCCAGGCTTCAACGAGTGGCGTCATAGGCTCGCCAAAACTCGAACACCTCCAGGATCGCGCCTGTGTCCGACTCTCGCACCACGAACCGGGTTCCACCATCTTGCAAATCGGTTTCCACCAGAGTGCTGCGCGGAGGCAGGCCGAAACTAATTTCTTCCAAGCGCTGCTCATACTCGATCTGGTTGATCAGGCCTTGGCTGCGCATTGCTAACAGGGCGGCAAACTGCCCGGCCAATCCCTTCCGGAGTGGTTTGGCCAGCGAACGATTTTTGCTTTTGGTTATCATACATCATCCAATTTGATTCCTCCAGCATGCCAGTCAGTTGTTCACTTCAAATGACAGTTATGAAACTAACCGGTTAAATGTTGTTTGGCAAATGTTGGAGTGGATGATGCACAACGATACGCGCGGCGTGATCGAAGTGGCTGGTCTCCAAACCAGCGCCCGCCGTGCCTATCTCGATCTGCACGCCAAAAAGCCCGCCCAGGTTCTGGTTCAAGATGCCACCCACCTGCGCTTGGATGGCGCGCCTGCTGGAAAATAGCCCGTATTTTTCACCAACTCTTGTTGCTGCTGAGGGGGATCACGCCCGTCAGAGGGTCCCAATTTTCAACGTAGCTGTCCCCTCAGGGGTTTCCGTTCGGGTAGATCATCTTCAACGCCATGATCAATTCACGCCGGGAGAGGGCGATGGCATCATCCAGTTTGTCGGGTGTTTCCGTTCCTCCGATATCTGCCACTCGTTTTTGCGCTTTTATCCACATGTCCCGCAAAAATTTGGCGTGCGTGGGGTTGGTGCGTTCGATCTGCCGGAGGGGTTCCTCCAGCAATTCCAGATACTGAATGTCTTCCATGCCGTCGCGCCAGGCATACATGCCTTTTACCGCGTATTCTTCCCAAAATTCGGTGCTCCGGTAATGTGGATTTTCCAGTGCGCCGCCGGTGGCCAGCCAGGAGGTGTTAAAACAGACGCCCTCCAAACCCATCCATTTGCTTTTCCAAGGCGCGTTCCGAAAATAGGCAATGCTATTTTGTTGGTTGGCCTCCCGCTGGAAGTAAAGCCAGCGTCGGCAGCCGCGCTCGGCATTGAGTTTGCGCAGGTACACCTGCGTCATCAGGCGGCTTTCCGCCGTCACCGTGGCGTTCGATCGTCGGACTTGGTCCCAGGTTTTGTCACGGGTATCCTCCGGCAGGTAGAATTGCCCGGCAGCGGGCGCCAGGATGGCTGTGCTGTTTGTCGCCATCTGGTCGTACCACTTTTGGTTGAATGGCATGGACGGGTTTTCCATGATCTGCGCTTTTGGCTCGATCTTTTTCAGCATGGCGGACGTGCGGGCCATGAGGTCGAATAGCCAATCCTGGTCGCTGACTCCGGCCTGTCCCGGTTCAGGCCAGAGTTGAATGGCGTAATCCTCCGGTTTCCAGCCCTTGTCGCGCATGTGTTTGGTCCATTGGCCCAGATATTGATCCAGCAGCTTCATATAGGTGACGTTGCTGCGGGTGAAACTGGTCTGCTTTTCCACCAGGTCGCTGAATGCGGTCAGGAAACCATCCGCAAACAGGCCTTTGCCGAATGGTTTGGCAACGTCCAGTGAAGCATCCATCTCTGTGAAATCGCACAGCACGCGATTGGTCTGGATGGTGAATTTGGGCGCGGTGAGGGTGAACCAGTTCACCTTCATTTGCTTGAGAAAAGCGAGGTGGTTGGTTTCGAGGGGCAGATGGTTCCAAGTGAACACCTCCATTCGGGAACTGGCGGGCAGACGAATTGGCCACACGGTGACTTTGGCGCGCAGTACCACGGTGTTGGGCGAGTTGGTCCAATCGTCCGGGGGCGCATTGGTGAGGAATTGCACCTCAAATCTGAGGGGGACCTCGGCCAGGCTGCTGACGGTTACGCAGGCACTATCATACTCGTCGCGGCACAATTCCACTGGCGGCAGGTTGGTGGCTTGGCCAAGGGCGGGCGGTAACACGGTTGGCGCCAGGTCCAGCCATCGGTTTGGTGTCCAGACAACAAAGTGAGGGATGGGCCGGTGCAGGTTGATGGCGGCAGCGAGGATGGCGGAAAATTTGGCGGGACGCACCAGACGCTTTTTCACCGGATTCATTTCGGCATCCCAGTGGTGCCAATGGTTGCGCTTGGGTTCGGTGGCACCAAGCGCATGCAGAAATAGGCGGCGTTCGGGGGACAACGTGTTGGTGCGCGTCATCAGCTCTTTCTCGCAGGCGTCCAATTTCTCGGCGGGGATGGGGGCGTTGGTGGAAAAGTCCACCGGCAAGGTGTTGGTCTGGCGGTCCACAGTGGCAGTGATGGCCAGCCAGAGGGCATGAGTGCCCGGCGGCAGTTTATGTCCGTCAAAGTCCAGCCAGATTTGGCGCGTTTCCCCGGGCGGGCAGACCGCGCCGCGATCCGGACGCGTGCCCCGCCACGGGCCCACGAGGTTCAGACGGTCCATGGCCGGGGTGACCCACATCTTCGTCACCGCTTTGTCCCAATCCGGGGTCGCAGCTAGCGCGGAAATTGCCAGGCAAACCCATGCCTGGTACCACCGGAACCACTTCCATTGTCGTATCCATTCAAACATTCCGGCCAACATACCCTAAAAACTTTTTGAATTCAAACTTGAAAACTGGAACGGGATGGTGCGAAATGCACCCGTTGCGTAAAGAACACTATGGAACTCGGCGACATACTTAGCAAAGAACAGATCGTCACAGACTTGAAAGCCACCAACCGTTGGGAGGCGATTGACGAACTCATTAACCTATTGGTCTCCACCGGGAAGATCAAAGCCGAACATCGGGACGCCATTTCCGCCGTGGTCAAAAAACGGGAAACCTCGATGAGCACCGGTATTGGTTTTGGCATCGGGATTCCGCACGCGTCCACGGATTTGATTTATGAGGTGACGGGAGCCATGGGGCGCTCCACCAAAGGGGTTAATTTTGATTCGCTCGACAACCACCCCGTACACTTGGTGATGCTATTTCTGGTGCCGCAAGGACAGTTCCAAAAGCATCTGCACACGCTCGCGAACATCGCCAAATTGCTTCACCGACGGGAATTGCGCCAGGCCTTGGAGCAAGCACCCGATCCGCAGGCCATGCTTGATCTCATCAAGGCGCAGGGGAAGAAATAGCCGTTTTCCAAGCTTCCATGATTTATCGTCAACTTGAGCAGCAGTTGCGGCATGCCGTCGCCAAAATTTTACCGGACGCCGATACCAGTTCCCTTTTGGTGCGTCCGTGTCCCGATCCCAAATTTGGTGATTACCAGACCAACGCCCTGATGGCGCTCGCCAAGGAGCGCAAATTGAATCCGCGTCAACTGGCGGAGCAGGTCAAAGCCGCGTTGGATGTGACAACCTTGTGCGACGCCGTGGACATTGCCGGGGCTGGGTTCCTGAATTTCCGGGTGAAGCCCGCCGCCATGGAAGCGGCGCTGCTGGAAGTGGCCCGGGGGACGCATCAATTTTATCAGCCGACCGACCGTCCGCGCACCATCGTTCTTGATTTCAGTTCGCCCAATGTCGCCAAGCCGATGCACGTGGGGCATATCCGGTCCACCATCCTGGGGGATTGTCTGGCGCGAAACTTCCGTTTGCTGGGGCACCGTGTCATTACGGATAACCATATCGGTGATTGGGGCACCCAATTCGGCAAGCTGCTGGTCGGCTGGAAAACGCAATTGAATGGCGTTGCCCTGCGGGCCGATCCCATCGCCGAAATGGAACGGCTGTATAAAACCATCAACGCCGCTGGAGATAATGATCCCGCAGTCCTTGAATCCGCGCGGCAGGAGTTGGTCAAACTCCAGGGCGGCGACGAAGAAAACCTCCGCATCTGGAAGGAAATGATTGCGCTGTCCCAAGTGCAGTTCGACACCATCTACCGTCGGTTGGGCGTGACATTTGATGTCGCCTTGGGTGAAAGTTTTTACAACCCGCGATTAAAGACCGTGGTGCAGGAACTCTGTGATCGTGGGCTGGCGCGCGAAAGCGATGGGGCGCGGTGTGTGTTTTCGGATGGCTCGGTGCCGCCCAAGGAAGACCCGTTCCTTATCCAGCGTGACGGCGAGTGGCTGCCGAATCCCTGCCTCATTCAGAAAAGCGATGGGGCGGCGAATTACGCCACCACCGACTTGGCCACGCTCGCGTACCGGCTGGAAACGTGGGCTCCCGCGGAAATCGTCTATGTCACCGATGGCCGCCAACAACTGCATTTTCGCCAGATTTTTACCACCTTCCGCCGCTGGCATCCCGAGTTGTCTGACCAGGTGCGGTTGGCGCATGTCTGGTTTGGTTCCATTCTGGGTGATGACGGCAAGCCGTTCAAGACCCGTAGTGGCGAGACCGTCAAACTGGCGGATTTGCTGGACGAGGCGGAAGAGCGGGCGTTGACGGTGGTCAACCAGAAGAGTCCTGAACTGCCGGAGGATCAGCGTCGTCAAATTGCCCGGGTGGTGGGGCTGGGCGCGGTGAAATACGCCGACCTGCTTCCCAATCGCCAGAGTGATTACGTGTTCAGTTGGGATAAAATGCTTTCCCTGCAAGGAAATACCGCGCCCTACCTGCAATACGCGTATGCCCGCGTGCGCAGCATCTTTCGCAAAGCCCGGGAGACCGGGGTTGAGATTACCGAGTGCCGGCAATTGCGGCTGGGCGCACCGGAGGAAATTGCGCTGGCCCGGCAATTGTTGAACTTCGGTTTGGTGCTGGAGGCGGTCGGGCAGGAATACCGTCCAAATTTCCTCTGTAATTACCTTTACGACCTCTCCGGTTTTTTCGCCCGGTTTTACGAATCCTGTCCCGTGCTCAAGGCTGATGGCCCCGAGCGCGCCTCCCGTCTGGCTCTGTGCGACCTCACTGCCCGCGTCCTCAAACAAGGCCTGGCCGTGCTCGGTATCGAAGTCGTGGAACAGATGTAGCGGTGGGTGTGCTGAGAATGAGGCGTGAGGGGTAGCAACCAACCGTGCCGGTGTTTCGTGAAGAGGCTGTTTCTTATCGTGTCCGGACCCCGATTTTTCTGTCCTGCAATTTTCTGCGAAGTTACTTCCCCAGTCTTGACGCCATGCGTCAGGAATGGGATTTTAGCCACGCATGAAACTATCCAGAATCAATGCGATCATTACCGGCGGCAGCCAGGGGTTGGGCAAGGCCATTGCCGCCCAGTTTGTCCGCGAGGGAGCCAGCGTTTTATTGTGTGCGCGCGATGCCGCACTATTGGAGGCGACCCGTGCCGAGTTGCAGGCGCAAGCGCCTGCTGGGGTGCGCGTTCTCGGGCAAACATGCGATGTCTCCGTGGTTGAGCAGGTCGGGAACCTGATGACCTTTGCGCTGGCCCAGTTCGGTTCGGTGCAGGTGCTGGTGAATAACGCGGGGGTTTACGGCCCCATGGGCCCGACGGAATCAGTGGACTTGGCGGAGTGGAAACGGGCCGTGGAAATCAATCTGTACGGGGTCTTGTTGCCCTGCCGCGCCATCATCCCGCATTTCAAGCAAAATGGCCGGGGTAAAATCATCATCCTCTCCGGCGGTGGCGCGACGAATCCGTTGCCTAACATCAGTTCCTATGCAGCTTCCAAGGCGGCGGTGGTGCGGTTGATGGAAACGCTGGCGGAAGAACTTCGGGCCCATCATGTGGATGTGAACGCGGTCGCGCCTGGCGCGTTGCGAACACGGTTGGTGGATCAAGTATTGCAGGCCGGGCCTGACAAAGTGGGGGCGGCGTTCTTCGCCAAAAATAAAAAATGGGCCGAAGAGGGTGCCACTCCGTTGCATCTGGGCGCGGAACTTTGCGCCTACCTGGCGTCCTCGGAAAGCGATGGTATCACAGGAAAACTCATCAGCGCGCAATGGGATCCCTGGGCCCGTTTGCACGAATATCGCGAGGATTTAATCAAATCGGATATTTACTGTCTGCGGCGGATTGTGCCGGAAGACCGGGGTAAGAAATTTTAGCATAGGAACAGCAGTGGCGTCGGAGATCATTGGGGCACCTGGGCGATGATTCCCGGAATGATTTATTTTACGGGGCGCTGCGTGAACAGTTTGATCAATCCCGTATTGGCCTTGGCGGGATCGGGCAGAGTATTGCTGTCGTAGTAATACAGGCCAAAACCGGTCTCGTGATAGGTGTGATACGTGAAATGTACTTCGGCCTCGGTGAGCAGGCTCATCATGTCGCTCACCCAGTTCAGGCCGCCCTTGCCCTCGTCGAAGCACCGCTTGAACAGCCCCCATTCGCCGACATAGAGCGGCACGTTATTGCGCTTGCCCCAGTCCAGATATTGCTTCAGTTCGGCGGCAAGATATTCCCGGTTGCGCGTCATGATGCGGCCGCCAGAGGGGCTGGTTTCAAAATCCAGGCGGAACATGCAGCGCGCGCCGGGGGACACCTGGCGGCCCTTCATGAACCCGTTGAGCTGGTAATAATGGCCCGGCGTGACTTTGAAGCGGTAGATGTTGAGCGCGTAGTTCGAGTCATCGGTCGTTCCCTGGATTTCCAGGGCGCTGCGGCCCTGCGGCCCGGCTCCCGGCGCGAGCTGGCATTTGCCGCTCTTGTTCTTGCTCCAGAATGAGGCGTTTTTCATGGAGGTGACGTTGGTGGCCCACAGCACGCGCAACAGGCTGCGGTTCGCATCGAATTCCTTCACCACAAAATCCCCGAACCACGCGCTGCCGTGGTTGCTCGCGCCCACCAAGGCGGGCTTGGCGGTCATGAACTTCGGATCCTTCGCCAGGAACATCTCGCCCACGTATTCCTTCCAATCCGTGTCCCCGGCAGGCAGCACCGCGTTGCCAAAGCTGGCGCCGCACCAGGTGGTGTCCGAGGGCGGCATGATGATCGGGTCCGGGTAGCTGCCATCCTCCGGCAGGCCGGTCCAGGAGGTTGTCTGGTGGCTGTATTCGATGGGGGAATAGAAGTGAAAGGTGTACATCAGGTTGGCGTCGTTCAGCAGGAAGAAATTCATATTCTCATCGTTCTTCCACTGGCCCTTGATGGCATTCAGCCGCTCCACGATGATCAGGTGATTGCGGTCCACGGAGCGGATTGCCTCCGTCAACCGCACCGCCAGCGAGCGCCATTGCTCCAGCGCCTTGGAAACCACCGGTTCATTCACCAGGTCGTAGGCCGCCACCGTGGGCTCCTGGCGGCAATGCTCCGCGATGGCCCGGTACAGCGCCGTGAGCCGATTCTGGTTTTCCGAATTATCCCACAGCGCCAGGCCGTCGCCGTTGGATTGGAAACCGCCCTGCGGATAGTGCATATTCAGGATCAGGTAGATGCCGTGCTTTTTCGCCCATTGAATGTTGCGGTCCAGCCATTCCCAGCCGGCGGGCTTGTAGGTGTAGGGCGCCCGGTCATCCTCAAACAGCGCGTAATTCAGGTAGAAGCGGATGACGTTCATCCGCATGTCGCGCACGCGCTGGAAATCCGCCTCGTCATGATGCGTGGCGGGGGGTGTCTTCGGGTTGCCCCAGACTTGGTTGCCGAAGCAGACCCCTTGCAGCAGGACGGGCTGATCCCCCGGCCCCGCGACCAGCCGGGTGCCCTGTCGCCGGATGAACTCTTTGGGGATATTGCTGGTGTCCCGCAAACCGCCGGTGATCTCAGCGGGATTCTGCGGTTCGGCGGCAACGATGGAACACGCGGCCAGCGCCATCAGGCCTGCGGCCAAGGTCAAATATGGTAAACGCATAAAATTCACCGCCATACAAAACTCCGGTTATATCAAAAGGTCAAGCGCAGCGTCATGATGCGCAGCGTATCATTCGGTGAGTAAAAATATCCCGTCCACCCATTGTATAGTACCAATCCTGTGGTAATTAGGTTTTCGGGTGTATTCCGGTGGTTTCATGGCCTCCTTTTCCCTTTTCCAAGACAGCCGCTTCTGGCATCGTATGTGCCATACCAAATCCGGAGGAAATGCATGATGGCAGCTTGGTTAGAAAATAGGGGATGGTGAAAACGTCTGTTTGGGAAGACATGGCGAGTCAGACTGAGTGGCGTGGGATGAAGATATTTTATTGGAGGCAAAAATTCATTTCTTTTGACAAAATCGTTGTTTACAGCAACGATAATCCTGTTCGTAAAAAATAATGCTTTAAGAAACACATACACATATTTCGCGTAGCTTCGGCTGCGATCTGACTGGAAAACCGCCAATTTTCGAAGTCACCAGATCCAACCAAGAGCGCGCCCTAATCGGGCGCGGCTTGGAGCATTCTGGTGACAGGCGCTTGGCGGTGCCTCCAGTCAGAGTGAGACAAGTTCGCGCCTTTTTGTTTCCGCAGTTTCGTTTGCCACGCCAGGGTCTAAAAACAACAGTACAAGGATTTAGCTATGGCAAACATATCACATTTAACTGATGGCAAATTACCACTTGGCAGTTTCCGTTCGCTTTTAGAGCGATTGCAAGAACAGGGTGGCCCAAATCCGGGTGATTATCTGGACTTAAATGATTTGCTGGATGGTCTGTATTCGGCCATTCAGGCAGGCAGAATTTCCATGGAAGAAATTCGCGCAGCATGGGCTGCACTGGGTGACGCCGGCACCAGTCCCAATACTTGTCAAGGTTTTGTCTGGTGCAAACCGCATGGATACGCCGGAGATTTCGAAATCATCGAAAGAATTTATCAGCACTGGATATCACCAGACGCCAACTTGGCGCGTTGGGATCATTATTTCCACTCCCTCGCAGCACCACAGGCTGTCAGGAATCGAAAAGATTACTTCCACAATTGGTTGCGACAGAAAGCCGCACACAACGGCCACAGGGAAAAGAGAATTCTGAACCTTGCCAGCGGTCCTGGAAGAGACCTCTTTGAATGGTGTACTCATGATCCCCAAAACGGTTTCCTCTTTGATTGCGTGGACTCTGATGCCAATGCCATCCAATATGCGAACAACCTTTGCGCGGCTTTTTCAGAGCGAATAGTTTTCCACCATAATAATGCCTTTCGTTTCTGGCCGCATCAACAACCGCACTTGATCTGGAGTGGGGGGCTGTTCGATTACCTGGATGATCAACAATTTTCCAGACTGTTATGCCGGCTATATCGTTTCCTTGCCCCTGCTGGTGAAATGGTGGTCGGAAACTTCTCTGCCAAGAATCCAACCCGGTGTTATATGGAAATCGGAAACTGGTTGTTAAATCATCGAAGTTCAGACCAACTTAAACTGTTGGCACGTCAAGCTGACATTCCCGATGAAGCTATTCAAGTAAAGAGTGAACCGTTGAACGTGAATCTGTTTTTGCATGTGACAAAACCGGCATCGTGAAATGCACGTGCTTTTGTTAAATTATATCCCAAAGGAAGGTATGACTGAAAGGGGAATTTTTTAAGCGGCGGAACAATGGTTTTATTACTCGTCCAACAATGGCAGGTAGATGGTTTGATATCTACAAAAATGGTGGTTTCAATAGTTTGTTGAATGTCTTGGTTCTTCTAAAAAGACAAATTTGGGGCCGGTGATCTCGCATGCGTAATGATTCTTGATTTTATTCTGGTCATATATAAACACGCAACCTTCCGGCGGTTTGCTGTAGGGGTCTAATACAGCCAAACTTTTAGATTCCAACCGGTAGTAAGGAATCCGATACCGCGAAATGATGACTATGCGTTTCTCACCATTCGTTACGGCGCATGCCACCGCTGTCTGCACGCGTGCAAGATCAAGTTTGAACTCGTGCTCAGCTTTTTTAAATGGCCATGCCTCTTCAAATCGCTCTGTAGGGATAATTGTAGCAACACGCCAATGTTCAAAGCAGACTCCAGCCAAAATTAAAAGAACGGTAAAAATAATGACGGCAGTTTTGATTTTGAGCATAGCCTGAAGCAAATTATTTAGCCTTAAGAGAGTTGATGAGTTGATTTAGTTCCTGTTGAATTTTATCAGCACTCTCTTGCGACCATACTTCATCGCGCAAACCTTTTTTCGGAGACCCATTGTTCCATTTCCATCCCCCTGTGAATAATGAACGATGTAGCCGAATAAAAGCACGCCCCCTACTATCGAAGTTGACATAGGAAGGTGTGGCTAGCACAGGTTTATCTATTCTTTTCGCCATCTCAGGAGCCAATATTGCTCCTGCTTGGCAGGATAGAAGGTAAACAGAGGCATTTTTTGTCAGATTTCCAAAATCAAGATGTGAAATAGATGTTGCATAGTAAGTGCGATCCGGATCATCCAGAGACCTGTTTTCATCAACATCTATCAGGCCTAAGTTTGCCCCTTTGGATGGCTGTTCGGTTAAAAATAAATTACGTTTGCCACTATGTCCAAGGTAGCCGATAATTCGAATCGATTTAACCTTAGAAAATGCAGTTTGAACAATCCGCACAGCATTTTCTCCTGTCCCGGTCAAATCCACAGTCACTACGGCATCGCACTTTGAATCGAAATTAGCATTTTTGTATGTTGAAATATAATATGCGGCTGATCTTCTGAAAACGTCCGATTGGTTGTTAAACTCTTCTCCTATAATCAATAGGAGCGTATCAAGTCCGAGCGGATCTATCATCATTACTGGATTATTCCTGGTGAAAGCATATAGACTTGGTCCATTCCGTTGGATGAAATTCATCGTCACCTGAGCATCGCGCGCTACAAAACCGGCATTTTCGGTGATTGGGTCTCTGGAAAGCCAGCGCCCAGCTTGCAGGTCGGCTGCAACGAGAACAAAGACGGTGACGGTGACGGTGAAAACGAACTTGTGCATGGTTTTCATGGTATAATTTTTCCGTTCATTGTACGGATTGGTTGCGGTTGGGAGAGCGGTAATGCGGGCATGTTTGCGCGAGTGGGCGGCATGGGCGCTGCCACCACATTCATGCCCAACACGGAGGCCGGAACCAGCACAAAACCCAACGGTTTATGATAACCGTTGGCTGAATAGGATCGCATCACTGCCTTCATGTCTTTCCTAATCTGGATATTCTTTGCATTTAACTCAAGTTGCGAGATTTCATTCGCTGTTAGATTCCATGCCATCTCTGGTGTTATCCACTCGGCGTACATCTCTGGGATTTTGGGCTGCCGCGGATCGGGTGGCAGGCGGGGAGAATATGATTGCGGTCCGCGCCGGATATTCTGCGAGGACAGTCTGATTCCATGGCTGTCTAAAATGCGCCTTGCCTGCTCCTTTGCCTCATTTTTTTCTACCCACTGCTCCAACTCGCGCTGCGCCTCCATGCGCCGATGGTATTCCCATATCCCGTTCACGACGTCTTGCTCGGTTTTCAAGCCGCTGAGCCGTAATTCAAGCTGTGCTGGAATGTCATTCCAGTATTCTTCAGGCACCAACTCGCGCGGAATGAGCATGGGACCCATTCCGCCTTGAAGCATACGCTGCCGGGTAATGGTTTGCTCGGCTTTGTGTTGAGCCTGGATTGCCTCATCATGGTAAGTCCAAAACTCGGCGAGAATCAATTCAGCATCTTCCAACTTTTTTTCGGCAATGCGCTGCGAAAGTTCAAGCGGCACCTTCCCATCTTTCAAGGGTGGCAAAAGGTCAGCAGGTATTCTGACTTCTTTGCCCCGTTTGACCATATAACGAAGCACAAGATTCGATTGCGGTTTTTCTGGTGGCGGCATCTGCCCGGTTTCGGATTCCAAGAATGGCTTGCTAAAGGCCCGAAGTTCGTCTTCAAAGTCTTTGACCGCCTTGTCAACTTTTCCAGAATCCCGGTTATAATTCATTAGCAGGTGCAATCGAATCTTTTTATCTTGAAAATAGGCATAGCCAGGTCCTGGCGGAACATACAGGCGGGCTAATTTATCCCACTTGGCATCCCACTTTTCTTGCTCGCCCTCTTCGGCGGCCCGCCATTGCATATTGTTGGCTATGTTTTTCCACAGTGGCGTATCTGGCAGATAACGCATGGCAGTTGACCAAGCTTCGGCTTGCCCGGTGTATTCTTTCATGCTCCGCAGAACTGTCGCGCGCGTGAGCAGTGCATGCCCCAGGATTTCCTTATTGCTCAAAGGCCGCAGGTATCCAAAACCTGTTATATCATCATTGCTAACCTGCATTTCCCAAGGCTTTTTATATTCTTCATCGGAAGGGGTAAGAAAAGCCCGGTGTTCCGTTGCTTCCACATTCAGGTGTTTGCCATCCCCCTCTTCATAACGGACATAATAATGGGAGGCCGTGGTTGCCAGCGTAACCGGGTATCCCAACCGCCGGCCAATCGCCACATAAAGAAATGGCATTGATGCGCATGTCCCGTAATGATTGGGTTCCAGCATTCCGTGCAGGAAGACATCCTTGGAACTGCCAAAGAAGTCCCGTTCATCCTTGTCTGTCCGAAAAGCATGCCCATTCTCAAGTTGTTTCAAACGTTCGGGATTATATTGAATGCGCAAATCCTGAACGAGTACAGTGGCTAACATGGCCATGCGGAAATATGCCAGGGAATTCTTAAAACGCTCAGGGTGTTCTTTGAAGAGGTGTTCATTGCGTTTGGTTTCACTCTCGACATGCGCTGCCCATGAGTTAAGCGTCCTGACACAGTAATCTAAATCAAGTTTTTCTGAACCGCGCAACCCTTCGGCGCAAAGCAAGTTAATTACGGCAATATCAACTTGATCAAGTTGCTCAGGAGAAAGTTTTAAAAGTTCCGACAGTATTTTAGGTTGAGTAAACACCTTAGGATCAGGTGTTGTCCTAATTCTTAATGGCAAGGTGTTATTTTCAGCCTCTGCGAATACAATGCTCATGCTGAGAAGAGCCAGCACACCACATGTTTTCGAGATGTTCATTGTTAATATTCATCGTTTATGACCAGGTCTTTTATGGATCGCAAGTTCTAATTTTAGTTTTATTTATGAACTACCGTTTCAGTTTTGACCTACATCCGGATGATCCGATAAAAAACATCCCGCTATGCGGTACGAGTTGCGTCAGTTTGGAAGTGTGGAGGCGTAAATTCAAAGCAGTATCGCCTGCCATCCGTTTTCCCTCGGCGGTTAGCACCGCAGACCATAATTAAACGCTTCCGCCATGGTCGTGAGCGGAGATATACTCCAAAAAGTTCTGTCAGCATGAGGTCGGTTGTCGTTCATGGGTGAAAAAGGAATTTGCGATGGGTAAAGGTATTCGGGGTACACTCAATAATTCTTTTTTGATGGTCGCTGGTGCAGCGGTACGACTGCGGATGGTTTTTCGATGGGCAAACGTGGTGAATTACCATTATTCGACTCTTGTTTGGTTGTCAGACTACGTGGACATTCGGTATTCGGCTTTAAAGTAGTATATGTCCATTGAGTACACATCCTATACAAGTCTAGAATAGTATGAATCCACGGTAATAATTTATGATTCGACTTTCAAATTATATGTATCTATTCTGGAAAAGTGTCATAATGCTCTTATTTAGTAGGTATTCATGGTGATCGAATATAATTCTACTAACAAATGATATGAATCCACTGGGATCAAGTACTGTGCGACTCTTTAATAAGGTATAGGTTATGTGGCCACTCATCATTTGACTATCGAATAGTATTGATCCACGACTGTTACCCACCAAAAAAGGCGTTTTTGGTCGTTCCAGGTGGTGAAAACCATCAAAAAATGGTCATTCGGCGTGGTTTTGACAAATTTGGGTGACAAATTGGGCATTTTCTGCCATCCTCTACGAAAATCAACACCGGTTAATACGAAATGGACGTGTATGCGTGGAAATCGAATACCAAAAAGTTCTGCCAAGGTGTTCCGTATGGCAACGGACATGGCAAATGGGTTGCACGAGCTGGAGACCGCTCTGGGCATCAAGCAAAACACGGAGGCGGTCCTGCGGGCGGCGATTGATGCCGCCAGCACGGGCAGATCCGACTATGCTGGCACCAAATCGGATAAGAAAACGCAGAATGGCGCGGTGCGGCGTGCGGATGCCAATATGCGTGTGTTCCTGAAGGCCGCGCGGGCGGTGCTCACCCAGCGCCACGGATATTACTGGAATCTGAGTTGGGAGGAGACTGGTTGGCCGGATCGTTCCACGGCCATCCCCACGCTGGTCGCCAAGCGCATGCATCTCTGCACGAGCCTGGATATGTATTTCACCAAGAACCCCACACATGAAGTGGCGGAAATGGGAGTGACGGCAGCCAAGGCCAAGGTGTTGTTTGAGGCGCTTGCGGTGGCCCGGGAAGGTCGGCGCGAGGGTTCAACGGCATCCGGCCAGAAGAAAATCACGCGCAATGCGGCGATGAAGCGGCTGCGGATGCGCATGCGGGGGTTGGTGAGTGAACTCGCCCTGGTGTTGGACCCGTTGGACCCGCGTTGGAACGCGTTTGGGCTGGTGCCGCCCGGTTTGCCCAAGCGCCCGGAGGTGCCCGCGAAACTGACGCTCACGGCCAATCCGCCCGGCGTGGTGGAGGCGAGTTGGGCACATGCGCCCCGCACCAAGCATTACCGGGTTTTCATCCAGATCATCGGGGAGGACGCGGAATTCCGCCATCTCTTCAACCGCGAGGCGCGTGACGCGAGGATTCCCGATCTGCCCATCGGCAAGACGGTGAAGGTGTGCGTCTCCGCCGTCAACGACGCCGGGGAAAGCCAGCCCAGCGAGGCGAGGGAAATTGTGGTGGGGTGAGTGGATGTTTTGTGCCGTAGTCGCGAGCGTCAGTTCGCGCTGGCTTGATTATCTGCGGTAGGAGCCGACGTAAGGAGGCTGTGGCTTGAAAAATAGAAGCGTAAATACCGAAGAAGTCAGAGGCTCGTGACCTCGCCTGATACCTATTTGTCCGGTTGGCTGCGCGTTATGGGCCGGGGATATGTTTGCGCCGACTGACGTGCGGCGGTTACGGGTTGGATCATTTATCCACCGTGGACAGGGCGTCCGGTTGCAGCGCCAAGACGGGCGGTACGCCGCGCAGTTCCAGGAAGTGATCTTCAAACGTACCGTGGGTGGGTCTTTCCAATCGGAGTTTCCACACGCCCGCATATTCCGGCGCGCCGCGCTTCACCACGTGACTGTGCGGTTTGGCAATGGCATCGGCCTGCCAGATGACTTTTCCGGACGGACTGGTCAGCGTGGCTTTCACCAGTTCGAGCGTGCCGTCACCAGTCACTTTGACGCCAAAGGCGGGCGAGCCGGATGACACCGCAAAGTAATAGTCGGAGGCCATGCTGACGAAATGGAATGTTCCATCCTCAGGAAGCAGAAACACCGGATTACCCGCCGCTGCAATTGTGAAGGATCCCGGATTGGCATCACAAACCAGACGCGCCAGGCCGGATTCAGGGGATTCAAACTCAATGGTCTGAGCCGAGTCGGGTTCCACTTTGACGCCCCGCAGCTTTTTTCCAGAGGGCGAGAAAATCTCCACCGACATCGGCTTATCCTTTTGTGGACGCCCCACGGAGCGGTGCTGCACAACACAACGCGCGGTTACATGCGCCTGAACATTCAAGGCATAGCTACCTTTGCCACGCACACGATGCGGCGGGATTTTATCTGGTGCGCCAGAGGCCGCAACCGGCAACGCGGCGAGGTTCAAATCGGGTGGCGGCAGATCAAAAAACGGATCAGGCGGAGCCAGTTCAGCCAGCCACGCCGCGTCCATCGTGCGGCTGATTCGTTGCCCGCCATTTTCCCGAATCAACTTTCCCGATATTCCCGCCAACGGCACACCGGCACTGTTATGATAGTCAATGAGCGGACGCGCCGCATCCACCGCCAGGGTACAATCCATAAACTCCACACCGCCCGCCGGTATTTTGCCACCGTGCGTCGAAGCAAACTGAATCGGCGCATTGGTGGCAGACGATTTCTCCGGATCCACCAGCGTGCAATGTTCAAAGCGAAGGAGTGGCCCGGCGGCGGGTTTGGAAATCGTGATACCTGCGCGTCCGGAATCCTCAAAACGGCAGTTCACAAATTCCACCCGGCCCGGCACCACGTCCGCCGCATTCTTTGAGCGGGTGGAAAACGCCACGGAAAGCCGGTTCGTGCCGCGCGAAACGCACTCTTCCAGCCGGATGGAAATGGGAGCACTCGTCTGGTCCAATTGCCCAAGATAAAAATCGTAGGCAAGCCCGTGATTATTTTCCGCCAGGCATCGGCGCATCACGCAGTTGACCAAGCGTTCCGATGGCCGGTTCGGCTCAAAGTCAATGCCAGCAGCCGGAGGCGTGCCAGCCGTAGCCCGCAGCAGGCAATCTTCGATCAGCAGATTTTCCGCGCTGATGACGCTGATGCCCTGCCGGTAGTTCCGGTTCAGGCCCACCTTGCGGATGATGATGTCCTTGTTCGGGCCACCGCTTTTATCCACGCCCAGATAGATGCCGTCGCCACCGCTCTCAACCAGCGCCAGGCCTTCCACCACCACATTGGTGCAACTGCGCAGACTCAGGAGGTGGCGCCACTCAGATTTGGTGTAGGCCGGACCGGCATAATCCGCACGGCGCATCTGCAGCGTGGCGCCGGGACCAATCAGCCGCAGGTTTTTCCGCGAAGAGGCCGTGAACAGGGCATCGCCCTTGCCATGAAACGCATCCGCCCGCGCCAGCACCACCACGCCGGACTCAAAAATAATTTCCTGATCGCCGGCCAGTTCAAGCTTATCCACGATCCAGGGGCCAGCCATTTTACGGACCAATAGTTGTTTCGCGCCGGAATTGATCGCCTCCTGAAATAGTTTCGTGGCGTCCGCCGGATCGTAGGGCACTTCCAAAGCCGCAGGCATTTCCGCCACCACCAGTGACAGCAAGGCGACGGTCAGGATGAGTTGTTTCATACAGGCATCAGCCTAATGGAAAACCCGGCAGGAGACCAGCGGGATGTTGGCGAATATATCTCAACAATCCCCGGTTAAGCTCTTCCCGATCTGGTCACGCTGGCGACGTTTTCCAAACGTAGCGGAACATGATGGAGCGGAGAGCGGCGGTAACGGGAATCGCGAGGATACCGCCCAGAATGCCGCCCAGCAGGGTCGTACCCACCATGACCGCGATGATAATGGTCACCGGGTGTAATCCCACGCGCGTCCCGATAATGCGGGGCGAGTAATACAGTCCCTCGGCACATTGCACCCCGCAGAAGAGGCCGATCACCACCAGCGGATGCAACCAATCTTGAAATTGTACCGCCGCCAGCGCGACCGCCAGACCAACACTGATGATCGCCCCCAAGTATGGCACGATTCCAAGGCAAACCGCCAGCGCGCCCAGCAGCAAGGCGTAGTCGAGCCCGAGCAGGAGATAACCAATGGTCAGCAGGATGGCGGAACACAGGGAAACAAGAATTTGCCCCCGAAAAAATGCCACCAGGCAATCATTGAATGCGCGCAGGATATAAACGAGTTCGGTTTTTACCGCAGATTCCTGCATGGGTAGATAATCGGTCCAGCGCTTTAAAATCCCCTCTTTCTCCAGGAGAAAATAAAACGTGTACACCGGCACCAATGCCAGGCCCAGGGCCAAGCCAAACCAACTGGCCACCTTGGCGAGCTGCTGCCATATCCACGCCCCGGCCACCGGCCAGGCCTTGCCCAACCACGCTTGAAAGTCATTGCCCAGATGCGTGTCCCATTCCGCGCGGATTTTATGACCGGCGGGCGTCTGGTCCAGCAGAACCTGGATCCGCACCCGAAGTTTCTCGGCAGTGGCGGGCAGATCGCCAACGAGGCTGCTGGATTCGTAGATCAGCTTGGGCACCACCGTGGCCAGGAGGATTAGCATTAAGCCCACTGCCAGCATAAATACCAGTGCGATCGCGCGGAGACGGGGAATCTTCAACTGGCGCTCAAAGAAATCCACCAGCGGGTCCAGCAGGCAGGCCAGCACTCCGGCCATTGCCAAGGGCAGCAGCACCGAGGACAATTGCTTGATTATCCAGCCCAGTCCCCACAGTAATCCGCCCACGATTGCCAACACCAGCACGATCGCCAGGGTGGTCAAAGAAAACCACAATACCCGCGCCTGTTTTTCGGTCGGTGGTGGGAAGTTCATGGGCATATCCACTGCGTTCTTAAGCGGGTTACTGGCCCAACCGCCGCGATTTATCGGAGGCCGCACGCACCGCATTCATCAGCGCGGCGCGCATACCACCTTTTTCCAATTCATGCACCCCTTCAATGGTGGTTCCGCCCGGGCTGGTGACCTGATCCTTCAACACCCCGGGATGCAGCCCGGTTTCGAGTACCATCTTGGCGGCGCCGAGCACGGTTTGGGCCGCCAGACGCGTCGCTTTATCGCGCGGCAGACCCGCCGCCACCCCGCCATCGCTCAAGGCTTCGATGATCATGTACACATACGCTGGTCCACTGCCGCTGAGACCGGTGACGGCATCCAGCAGCGATTCGTTGACTTGCAAGGCCAAACCGACCGAGGAAAAGAGCTGTTGCACCAGTTGGGCATCTTCCGCGCCCGCTTCGCCGCCCAATGCATACGCTGTGGCGGAAGCGCCAACCAGAGCCGGCGTGTTGGGCATGACCCGCACCAGGCGCGGATGATTGGCCAAGTGGCCGGCCAACTTGGGCAGCGTCACACCGGCGGCGATGGAAATCAGCAAATGTTTGTCGGTGAACACCGGTTTGATCTCGTGCAACACCTCCGCCACCTGCGCCGGCTTGACGGCGATGATCAGCACATTGGCGAAACGCACCACGGCCGTATTAAGGTCAGTGACTTGCGCGCCGGTTTCCGCCGCAAAATGGTTTCGCGCGGCTTCCGAAATATCGCTGGCCATCAGGCCTGCCGGTTTGACCAGATGGGCGTTGAGAAATCCCTTGGCGAGCGCGGTGGCCATTTTACCCGCGCCCAAAAAGCCAAGCTTTAAGGTGGCATTCATGCGTGCGTTGTAACAGCCGGACAGCCCAAGGGGAAGCGCAAAGAATGAGATTTCAGCCAACTGGAAAGCATTTTCAATCCGCTCGACAACCAGGTTGGTGCGGGTTAAGGTCGGGCGCGTTCCGGATTTGCCACCTGCCGACCTTTGCGTCCTGACCGGCAGGGCTCACCGGACGGTAGCGATGCGCATACAACCGGAAGAAACCTTGAGCCCCCGGCAGATTGAGGACCGCCAGCGAGAAGCCTGGCGGGAGGCGTATCGTTATGCCGCCGCCCGATCACCGTTTTATCGTGAACACTTCCGCCGGGCAGGCTTATCGCTGCGGGTTCCGCCTTCGCTGGAACGGCTCGCTCGCATTCCCACCATTGACAAAGCGATCCTTTCCGAACAGACCGACGCGTTTCTATGTGTGCCGCCCCAACGTGTGGTGGACATCGTCACTACCAGCGGTTCCACCGGGCGTCCGCTGGTGTGGCGGCTCACCGATGCGGACTTGGACCGGCTGGGACGCAACGAATGCCTTTCCTTTACCTGTGCCGGTTTGACGGCTGATGACACGGTCATTCTGGCGGTCACGCTCGACCGCTGTTTCATGGCGGGGATGGCTTATTTTCTCGGGCTGCGCCAGCTTGGTTGCGCGGTGGTGCGCGTGGGACCAGCCACCCCCGTGATGCATTTGGATATTCTGCGGCGGGTTTCCGCCACCGCCATCGTGGGGGTGCCGTCTTTCCTGGGGTTGCTGGCAGAAAAAGCGGCGGAAGAAAACTTCGGCCTGGCATCGCTTGGGGTGCGCAAGGCGGTTTGCATCGGTGAACCGGTGCGGCATGAGGATTTTTCGGTGAATCGCTTGGGGCAGGCCATCGAAACCGGGTGGAATGCGCGGGTGTTTTCCACCTATGGAGTTACGGAACTGGCCTCCTCGCTCTGTGAATGCAGCGCGGGTTTGGGCGGGCATCTGCATCCCGAGTTGCTGCACTTGGAAGCGCTGGATGACGCCGGGCGGCCGGTGCCGGAGGGGCAGGTGGGCGAGTTGACGGCCACCACCTTTGGCGTTGAGGCCATGCCGCTGATCCGCTATCGAACGGGAGATTTTGCCGCCCTATTTCGTGGTCCCTGTCCGTGTGGGCGTCGCACGCTTCGCCTCGGGCCAATTCTGGGGCGGAAGAGCCAGAAGTTGAAAGTGCGTGGCTCCACGTTGTTTCCCGCCACGTTGAAGACCGTCCTCGATGGGGTGCCGGAAGTGCGTTCATACGCCATTCTTGCCCGGCGCGATAGCCCCCTCTCCGATCATATCGAAGTGCGGGTGGCGTTTGCTGGCGATTCCCGCAAGATTTCGGAGGTGCTGCGGGAACGCTTTCAAGGCACCGCCAAAGTCTCCCCGCAGATCACCCCGGCGACCTCGGAAGAAATTGAGGCGCTGCAACTTCCCCACGGTGCGCGTAAACGACGGTATTTTGTGGATTTGCGGGGTGAGCAGCCATGAATGCTCCCAATATCTGCGTGGTCATCCCCGTGTATAATCATGCGCTGACGTTGCAGCGCGTGATTCGTGGCGCGCGGGCGGCATTTCCGGTGATTGTTGTCAATGACGGTTCCACCGATGATACCGGAAAGGTCCTGGCCGGCGAGGTGGGGATCACGGTTATTACGCTGGCGGCCAATCAGGGCAAGGGGTCGGCGCTGAAAGCTGGCTTTGAACGGGCGGAAGACATGGGGTTTTCTCATGCGATCACCATTGATGCCGATGGGCAGCATCAAACCTCGGCCCTGGCGGAATTTGCGGCATCCTGCCGGCAACAGCCGGATGCGTTCATCATCGGGGTACGCGATTTGAAGAAGGAAGGCGCGCCATTTGGACGTCGTTTTTCCAACGATGTTTCCACTTTCTGGTTCCGCTTCGAGACCGGGGTGCGGCTTGCCGATACGCAATGCGGCTATCGCTGCTATCCGCTGGCGGCCATTCGGGGGCTGCCAGTGAAGTCGGAACGCTACGCCTACGAATTGGAAATCATGGTCAAAGCGGCCTGGGCGGGCATCCCCTTGCAGGCGCAACCGGTGGCGGCGGATTATGCCGCGCCCACGTCGCGCATGTCGCATTTCCATCCTTGGCGAGACCTGCTGCAAATCTCACGCGTCCACTCCCGATTATGCACGCAGGCGTTTTGCCTGCCGGCACCCCTGCGTCGGCTCGTCTGCCATCGGGAGTGGCAGACCTTGCCAGGACGGCAGCGTTTCCGCGCCATATTCCGGCACGTGTTCTCTGAGAACACCGGGACACCGGGTCGGTTTGCCGCTGCCGTGGGCTTGGGCTTGTTTTGCGGTATTGCGCCCATCTGGGGCTTTCAGATGTTAGCGGCGGCATTTCTGGCCCACCAATGGCGGTTGAACAAGGCCATTGCCTTGGCCGCTAGCAATATTTCGTTTCCGCTCGTGGCTCCGTTCCTGATGGCGGCGGGGTTGGTGCTCGGTCATTATTTGCACACGGGTCAGATGGTACAATTCGCGCCGCAAGTCGCGGCGCAAAAGATTCCCGCATATTTTTCCGAATGGTTTGTCGGTAGCGTGGTGCTTGCGCTGTTGGTTGGGGTGGCCGGCATGGTGGTCGCTTATGGCCTTGCCCGTTTTAGCCTGCGTACGCGCCCCAAAACCTGACCTTTGTGAAACGCTGGACAAGCCCCGCTGGTTTTGGAACACTCCGCCGCGTGAAACAGTCAATCATTACACTGGACATGGAGGGAGTATTGACTCCCGAAATCTGGATCGCCGTCGCGGAGCAAACCGGAATCCCGGAATTGCGCCGCACCACGCGCGATGAGCCGGACTATGACAAGTTGATGCGCGGGCGCCTGGCCATTCTGGACCGGCACGGCCTGAAGCTTTCCGATATCCAGTCCGTCATCGGCAAATTGCAGCCGTTGCCCGGCGGCAAGGAGTTCCTGGACGAGCTGCGCTCCATCGCGCAGGTGCTGATTCTCTCCGATACGTTCGAGCAGTTCGCCTCCCCGCTCCTGAAGCAGCTCGGCTGGCCGACGCTCCTCTGCCACCGGCTGGTCGTCGAGAACGATCGCATCGTCAATTACCAGTTGCGTGTGCCGGATCAGAAGGCCAAGACCGTCGTCGCGCTGCGCCAGTTGAATTATTACGTGATTTCCGGCGGCGACTCCTATAACGACACCGCCATGCTGCTCGCCGCGAACCGCGGCTTCCTGTTCCACGCGCCGGATAATGTGAAGCGGGACTTCCCGCAGTTCCCGGCGCTGAATACCTATCCGGATTTCCTGGCCGCGCTGCGCGGGGCGATGCGGCAGGCGGAAGTGGAATGAATTGGTCCGCTTTTGAGGTTGTCTTTTACCCCCCGTCCGGTTAATCATCCGCACGCATGAACTTGGTAGATTTAGTCCGGAAGGCGGGCGTCGTAGGCGCGGGTGGCGGCGGATTCCCCGCCCACGTCAAGCTCGCCGCCAAAGCCAATACCGTGATCGCCAACGGCGCGGAGTGCGAACCACTATTGCACAAAGATGCCGTGGTGATGGAAACGCTGGCCGCTGAACTGGTGCGCGGTGTGCAACTGGCGATGGAAGCTGTTGGTGCTCCCACCGGTATCATCGGCATCAAAAAGAAAAAGAAACATGCGGTCGAAGCCGTCCAAGCCGCCTGCCAAGGTACTCCCGTAAAGGTTCATTTGCTCGGGGATTATTATCCCGCCGGCGATGAGTATGATTTGGTTCATGAAGTCACTGGCCGTCTGATCCCGCCCGCCGGGCTGCCCATCCACGTTGGCGCGGTGGTCAACAACGTCGAGACGTTCATCAACATCGCCGCTGCCAGCCAGGGCCGCCCGGTGACGCGCAAATATTTGACGATGGCCGGGGCCGTGAATAATCCGGTGACCCTGATCGTGCCCATTGGGATTTCCATGCGAGAATGTATCGCGGCCGCTGGTGGTGTCTCCACTCCTAACCCGGTGCTGTGCCTCGGGGGATTAATGATGGGTGAGACCACGGAGAATCTGGATGTGCCCGTGACCAAGACGACCACCGGAGTGGTTGTGCTGCCGCGCGAGCATCCAATTATCCAGCGCAAGCTCAAGCCAGCGAAGACCAAGGCCAAAATCGGCAAGTCCGCCTGTGATCAGTGCCGTTATTGCACCGAATTTTGCCCGCGTTTCCTGCTCGGCTACGATGTGCAGCCGCACGCCGTGATGCGCAGCCTGGCCTTTACGGCTACGGGTGAGGCACATTGGAACCAACTTGCCGCGCTCTGCTGTGCCTGCGGCCTGTGTACCCTTTACGCTTGCCCGGAAATGCTGTACCCCAAGGAAGCCTGCGACGACGCCAAGGCCGAAATGCGCCGGCTGAACCAGAAGTGGACGGGGCCAACGACCGTCAAGGAACACCCCATGCATGACGGACGCCGGGTGCCCATCAAATTACTCACCCGCAAATTGGCGGTGGCGGAGTACGACCTGCCGGCTCCTTTCCAGAAAACGGAACTGACCCCAAGCCAAGTCGTGCTGCCGCTGAAACAGGGTGCCGGTGCACCCAACAACGCGCTGGTGAAAGTCGGGGACCGGGTGACTGCCGGCCAACCGTTGGGCGAATTGCCGCCCAACGCGCTCGGCGCGATTATTCACGCGCCCTTCAACGCCTCGGTGACCGCTGTAACTCAAGACCGTTTAACCTTAGCGAGGGTATCATGAAAGATCGTTCCATTGGTTTGATTGAATTGTCGAGCGTGGCCGCTGGATTCCAGGTGGCCGATACGATGCTCAAAGCCGGCAACGTGCAACTGGTGCTCTCCCGCTCCATTTGCTCTGGCAAATACATGGTGTTGATTTGTGGTGACGCCGCGGCGGTGCGAAGCGCCGTGGAGGCCGGGGCCGCGGCTGCCAATGGTTGCCTCATTGACAAGTTCCATGTGGCCAGCGTACATCCGGACGTGATTACCGCCCTTGGTCGCTCCCAACCCGGCGAACCAACCGGTGCCTTGGGAATTTTGGAGTCGTTCAATGTCGCCACTCTATTGTTGGCTGCCGATGCCGCTGCCAAGGCGGCCAATGTCACCCTCATGGAAATCCGCTTGGCGATGGCGCTGGGCGGCAAGGCATTCCTCACCATGACGGGCGATGTGGGTTCCGTGCAGGCGGCGGTTGCCGCCGGACGCCAGGTCATCAGCGAAGCCGGGATGCTGGTCAACGCCGTGGTGATCTCCCGCCCGCACCCGGACGTGTATCGGGAAGTGATTTGAGCGTGGAAAACGGGTTGGGTCGTATTTGTTCCGGCCCGTTTCTTGTAGCCGCCGACGTCAGTCGGCGCATATTTAAATTGAGTCCTATTTTGAAACTGCAACCTTTATTTCGGCTTTCGGCTTTCGGAATTCTTTCGGGATTCAGTGTTCGGGCTTCGGATTTCAATGGATTCTGAACCGCACGTTAAACCACAAGCAAACCACATCGTTAACCATTCCCCACTCTTTATGCGCCCCTTCTTGTCCCCCATGCTCGCTGGCATCCTTTGTGCCGGAGTCACCTCGATTACCGCCGCGACGTTCCATGTCGCCCCGAACGGCAATGACGCCAATCCTGGCACTGAAGCAAAACCGTTCGCCTCGCTGGAACAGGCGCGCGATGCCGTCCGCAAGCTGAAGCAGACCGGCGCCGCCGAGGCGGTGATCGTCTATCTCCACGCCGGCATCTATTCGCTGCCGCAGGGGTTCAAGTTTGCGGCGCAGGACGGCGGCACTCCCGCCGCTCCGGTGGTCTGGCGCGCCTGGCAGAATGAGAAGCCCATCCTGATGGGCGGCCGCGTGATTACCGGGTTCACCCCGTACAAGGGGCAAATCCTCAAGGCCGACGTCGGCGCGCAAGGTTTCAAGGGCGTGAACTTCCGCCAGCTCATCTTCGATGGCAAGCGCCAGCACCTAGCCCGCTATCCCAACTACGATCCGCAGAATCCCTACGGCGGCGGTTGGGCGTATGCGGATGGCAAATACGTGCCGATGTATGCCGAAGTCCCCGGCGAGGATAAAGTCTCCTTCAACTGCAAGCCCGCTGATCTCCGCAACTGGGCCAAGCCGGAGGAGGTCGAGGTTTTCGTCTTTGCCCGGTACAACTGGTGGAATGACATTGTCCGCATCAAGTCGCTGGATGCCGCCACCCGCCACATCACCCTGACGCGTGACGCCTCGTACGCCATCCGGCCCGCCGACCGGTATTATTTCCGTGGCGCCCTGGAGGAATTGGATGCGCCCGGCGAATGGTATCTCGATAAGCAAACCGCCACGCTCTATTTCTGGCCGCCGGCGCCCCTGCAAGGCAGGTCGGTCATGGCGCCAAGCATCCGCACCATAGTTGAAGTGGGCGCGGGCGTGGCGAACCTGACGCTGCAAGGCCTCACGTTTGAATGTGCCGAGGGCAATGCGGTGGTGCTCACGCAGGCGACCAACTGCCTCGTTGCCGCCTGCACGGTCCGCAATGTCGGCGATTACGGCGGTTCCGGGGTGGTGGTGAACGGCGGTTTCCATAACGGGGTGACCGGGTGCGACCTCTATGAGATTGGCCGCGACGCCATCTCCCTGAACGGCGGCGACCGCAAGAAGCTCATCTCTGCCGAGCATTTCGCCGACAATAATTACATTCACCACACGGGCGTCTCGTACAAGCAGGGGGTGGGCGTTTCCCTGACCGGCGTGGGGAACCGCGCCTCGCACAACCTGATTCATGATTGCCCGCGCTTCGGTATTCTCTTCAGCGGAAACAACCTGGTGCTCGAATATAATCACATCCGCCACGTGGACCTTGAAACGGCGGATACCGGCGCGGTCTATACCGGCGGGCGCGATTGGATTGGTTCCCGGGGGACGGTGATCCGCTATAATTATTTCCACGATATCCTCGGCTACGGCTATGAGAACGGGCACTGGTGCTCGCCGCATTACGCCTGGGGCATTTATCTCGACGATAATACCGGCGGCGTGGACGTGTACGGCAACATTGTGGCGCGCGCCATTCGCGGTCTGATCCACCTGCATAACGGGCGCGACAACCACATCGAGAATAATATCTTTGTGGACGGCAAGCTCCAGCAGATGGAATGCAACGGCTGGTCGGATACCCATCGCATGTGGAAGGATCATCTGCCCACCATGATCAAGGGCTATGAATCCGTCATGAACGAGCCGGCTTGGGCTAACATGCGCAACATGCAGTTGCATCCCACCAACGCGGTGCTGCCTGATCACAAAATCATGTCCGGCAACGCCTATTTCCGTAACATCGTCCAGTACCGGGAGCCGCAGTCCAAATACGTCAGCTTCCGCAACTTCCCCTTTGATCACAACCAATGCGATTCGAACCTGGTGTGGCATTTCGGCCAACCCATCCTGACCGGGCAGAAATCCGCCGGGAAAGAGTTGTCCGGGAATTTCGCTCCCAACCCGGGATTCGAGCAAGGCACGCCGGGCGCGCTGCCTGCGGATTGGCGCTGGCAGATCCATCCGCTGCCTACGGCCAAGGCGGCGCTCGTGGAAAATGTGGGCGGCGCGAAGCGCGTTCTGCGCGTGGATGCCGCCTTCAACAAGGAGAAGCCACGTGACAATTACCCCATCGTGGTCAGCAAGGATTTTGAACTCAAGCCCGGGCATCAGTACAAACTTTCGGCCCGCATCAAATCCACTGAACCGTCCGCCAAGGCCGGCCTGATGATTCAATCGTATGTGGCCAACGCCTACTTCTGGAGCAGCAGTCCCAGTGATGTCAAAGCCGGCACCGATTGGAAGCCGTTCGAGTTCGTCTTCAGCGTTCCGTCGCAGGGGGAAAAAGGGTGGCACGAGAAAATGAAGAAGTTCTGTGTGCGGGTGGACTATCAGAGTGAAAAAGGCGCACTGCTGGTGACGGATGTTGCCCTGAAAGAAGTGGCCGCGCTGGATGAGTGGGCCGCCTGGCAATCGGCCGGGATGGATCGGAACTCCGTGGTTGCCGACCCGCTGTTCGTGAACGCCGCCAAGGACGATTACCGGCTGCAAGCCGGATCGCCCGCCTTCAAGCTCGGCTTCCAGCCGATCCCGGTGGAGAAGCTCGGCCCGTATCAGGATCCCCTGCGCGCCACCTGGCCGATTGTCGAAGCGGAGGGCGCGCGGGAAAAGCCACTGGTCTCCGGCAAACCGGGCGAGCAATGATAGAGCAAAGCAAACTCTGTATCCCGAAATCGAAGTGGAAAAATATACAGCGACAAAACAACAATGGGCACTATCCCTAACCCTCCGTTTCGGAATTCGTATTTCGGAGTTCTTTCGGTCCTCGGTTTTCGGACTTCGGAGTTCAGGTTCATGCGCGAAATTTCGTTCGGGAGAACACTCTCGCTGTCCTGCCTGCTTCTCCTGACCATCCTTTTGCCTGCCATCACCGCCACTTCGGAGAATTCTCCAACGGAGCAACAGCAGCAGGCGCAATTCAAGAACCCGCCGGCGGAGTTCCGCATTCTCAAGCTCATCCACAATTGGCCCGCTGCCACCGAGGCGCAGGATAAACAGATCCAATGGCTGGTCACGAATGGCTTCGGCGGCATGGCCTGCAATGTGCCGTTTGATAAGGGTTACGTGGAAAATGAAACCAACTGGAATATCTTCCAGCAAGTCGTCAAGGATGCGAAGAAACAGAATCTGTTCCTGTGGCTCTATGACGAAAAAGGGTATCCCTCGGGCAATGCCGGGGGCATTGTGCTGCGGGATCATCCCGAATGGGAGGCGCGTGGTTTGCTGATCGCGGATGCCGAGACTTCCGGGACCAACGTGACGCTGGCAGTTCCTCCCGGCTCGCTGATGTTGGCGGCGGCCTTTCCCATTCAGGGTGGGCGGATTGATTTGGCGGGGCGCTTGGACCTGGCCGGAAAAATTGCGAACAAGCAACTCACCTGGCAGCCCGCTCCGGGCCAATGGCGCGTCATGGTGATCACCGAGGATCACCTTTATGAGGGCACCCACGCCGACCACAACGTGTATGCGCACATCCCCTACGTGAACCTGCTGCAACCGGAACCCACCGCCTATTTTCTCAAAGCCACCCACCAGCGTTACGCGGATCGCCTGGATGCGAATTTGGGGAAATGGTTCATGTCCACCTTCACCGATGAGCCCTCTCTGATGAGCTTGTTCCTCTCGCCCATGCCGTATCGCGTTCTGCCTTGGGCGCCGAATCTGCCGGTGGAATTCAAGCGCCGGCGCGGTTACGATCTGGTACCGAAAATCCCCGCCCTGATCGCCGAGGCCGGACCGGAAGGGGCGAAGGCACGCTATGATTTCTGGCTTACCGTGGGTGAACTGGTTTCTGAGAACTATTTTGGCCAGATTCAGGACTGGTGCCGCCAACACCAAGTGGCATCCGGCGGCCATTTGTTGTTCGAGGAAAGCCTGCTTTACCAGGTGGCCTCGTATGGCGACTTTTACCGCTGCATCCGGCGTCTGGATGCTCCCGGTATTGACATGCTGACCAGTCTGCCGCCCGAGGTGCCTCACTACATCGCGCGCCTGCTCTCCAGCGCAGGTGAATTGCACGGGCGCACCCTGGTCATGAGCGAGACCTCGGACCACTCCCAGCGCTACCGTTCGCCCGGTGACAAACGTCCTGTCCGCGTGGTGACCGAGGCTGAAATGCGCGGCACGTTCAATCGGCAGATGGTCAGCGGGGTGAACTGTTTCACGAGTTATTACAGCTACAAGGATCTCACCCAGGAGCAATTGTTGCGCCTGAACGAATGGGTGGGCCGGTGCTGCGCCATGCTGCGCGGGCTGCCGCAGCAGGCGGATCTCGCCGTGGTGTACCCCACCGAAAGCCTCTGGCCGCGCTTTATTCCTTCCCGCCACTATGTGCAGGACGCTACGGCTGCCCAACAGATCGCGAGCACCTACGTTTCCACGGTGAACGCTCTGTTTGGCAGCGGGCAAGATTATACCATTATTGATTCTACCGCGCTGGCCGCCGCCCAGGCGCAATCCAAGCGGCTGGTGCATGGCAATCTGGAATGGCGGATGGTCATCCTTCCCGCCGTGGATACCTTGCCGCTGGCGGCGTGGGAAAACCTGGCCGCGTTTGTGCGGGCGGGTGGCGTGGCGGTTGCGCTGGGCGCTTTGCCGGCCAACAGTGAAAAAGAGTTTCCGGACCCGCGCGTCCAGCAGCTTGCCCGGGAAATATTCGGGGCCAATCCGAGTATCGCGTACGTTCAGGCCAACCCGGCGGGCGGCGGTGGCATCTTCCTGCCCAGCGGCTCCGAGGGATTACTCCCGCGCCTGTTGAAGAAGATCGTGCCGCCAAGATTGCTGGTCGGCGATAAGCGTTCGCCGTTGCGCACCACCCACCGGGGCAATGCCGGCAACCATTTTGATTACCTAATCAATGACAGCGCGGAAGCCTGGTCGGGAACGGTCAGTTTCCCGCGTGCCTTGGCCAGTGGTCCGCAGTCGTATGCCCTGTGGCATCCGGCCACCGGCGCGATGGAACCTGTGGCGGGTGCGGCAAACCTGGCGCTCAAGCTGGGACCTTACGATGCGGTGTTCTTTCACGCCAAGGATTCCCTGTCCGCCACCGCTGCGGCAAAGACGCAAAGCCCGCTAAAAACCGGTGCCCTGCCGGGCTTGGTGTCCAAACCGATTGCTCCGACCCAGGCACAGGTCTCCGGCGGCGAATTTGTGCAGAAGCAAGTCGCGCCGGACTCGACGCATTCCACACGGGAATTACCTGCCTGGCGCGCCATCGGTGTCCTTACGAAAAGCCAGGTGGACACCCATCTGTTCCTGCGCCTGCCCTACACCAACCGCTTGGACCTGACCGGCACCGAGTACGTGGTGATTGATACGTGGGTGCCGGACAATCAATCAACCGGACCGCAGCTTCTGGTGATGCTTCACGAAAAGGGCGGGGCGGATTACTTGGCCAATTCCGGTCGCTCACTTGGCAAGCCGGGGCTAAATCGCACGTATTTGCCTATTCAGAATTTTAGTTTGGCTGGCTGGTCCAAGGACGACAATGGCCGGTTGGATCTGGACGCGATCACCGAAATACGCATCGGCTGGGGCGGCCACTTCGGCCAGCAAGGCGACCACCTCGAATTCAGCGTCGCCTTACCGCAGGTGGTCAGGGATTTCTGAGGTACATTCTTGGCATACGGGTCAATGTGACTGACGTTTTTGGAAGTGCACAGTAAGTCATCACACCAGCGAGAATTGCGATCAAAATCACGGTAATACTTCGTGGCTGGAACCGAAGCTGAAATCTTCGAGTGATGGCAAGGTAAATGACACCAAGCGCCAGTAAAGCCATGGTTACGTTAACCGAACTTTCGACACTGGGACGGGTTTTTAATAAAAATCCCTGGCGCAATC
>JBAXGN010000090.1 GCA_037139415.1 Verrucomicrobiota bacterium
TTACTGATTACTGATCACTGATTACTGATTACTGATCACTGATTACTGATTACTGCACTGGCGTCCGGGGTTACCAATCCGTAGCCGCCGACGTGAGTCGGCGCATAGTTCGGTTTTGGCTCAATCGGCGGTCGCACACCCATACCGAAGCGCCCTGAGCAGATCAGCGCGGACTCACGTCCGCGGCTACGCAATTGCTTTACACGCGCCGCAGGGCCTGGATCAGCGCATTGATCGTATTCAAGATCGTGCCCACCTCCCATTGCGTCGGGGGATCGCTCACGACGAAATCCATCGGCATCACGCCGTTGCTGTTCGCGCTGCTGTTGGCGATGAGGGCTGCGCTGAGGTTGCTCAGGGCTTCCGCCAACTGGGTGGCGGTGACGACGCTCGCCTGGAGGGCGGCGACTTGCGCCTCCAGCGCGGCAATGCGGGCGCTTTTATCATCATCCAGGGCCTTGAGGGCGTTGAATTGGGCGCGCAACTCGGCGGCGTCAATCTCAGTATGTTCGACGGGCTTATTAGGATCAAATGGCATAACAATTTATGGTTCTGGTTTATAGTTTCACGGGCAACGCGACTAAAAAACGTTATATCGACGATCAAGTCAAGTAGGACCATATCAAGAAATGATAAATTAATGCTTGCCTCAAAGACTACGCTTGGGTAAATCAGCCTGCGTCAGCCAAAAAAGTAACAAAAATAACATTAACCATAAACGAACTATGGCCCGATACAATGAGGCGCTTTTCAATTCGGGAGTGCGCTATAACGAGCCAGCAAAGCAAAAAACAAATATGGAACATAATCTAGTCGAAGGAACGATTACCACCCAGGCCGAGGCCGCGATTGACGCCGCCATCGAAACCATCCGCACCAACCTGCCGATCCTGATCAATTTGACGCCGACCGAGCGGCGGCGTTTGCCGCACGTCACCCCCGCCTCGCAAGGCATCCTGGAACAGGCGCGGCTGTTCGTCCGGAATCACCCCGCAGCCATCAGTGGCGAGTTTGATCTGGCCGCGTTTGATGCGGACATCGCGCTGCAAGTGCCGTGGACGCGGGTGTTCAACAAACTGATGTCCCTGTACGAAGATGCCAACGACACGAACCTGGCCTTGAACGCCGACCTGTACCATGCGCTGCTGGCGATCTACGCCGGGGCCAAGGTCGCCAACCGGGATGGTGCCTACGATGCCGAACTGGCCCTCATCCGGGCATTCTTCGCCCGTCCGCGCCGTCCAAAGCCCGCCGACACGACCCCCACGAAGCCGACAACCTAAGCGGACGCATCGCCAAATTACTCGGAGCACCACCAAACCGGGCGGAACCACCGCCCGGTTTTGCTTTATGGACGCCTAAATTACCCGAATTATCACGCTAATCGGTCGAATATCTGCCTAAATTACCCGCCCGTTTGGCAAAATTACTCGCCCATCCGGGTAAATTTGGCGGTCATCCGAGTAAATTACCCGCTCATCCGGGTAAATTAGGCGCTCGATCTCAAAATTACCCGCCCATCCGGCAAATTTAGGCGCTCGATTGCAGCGTTAGCCGCCCATCCGGGTAATTTAGCCGCCCGTCCGGGTAAATTTGACGGTCATTTGGCAAAATTACGCGCCCATCCGGCTAATTTACAGGTACTTACGGGAAAAATTGCGAAAAACAGCAAAAACCGGGGATTCCCGGCTTTAATGGCGGGCGTTAAAGTAGACTCTGGCACCTATTGGGTATCTTTCCAAGGGTTATGCCCCATTACCGTTATGACGCCTCTGCTTATTTCTTCTTCGGGGGAATTGGAATATCCCTGGCTTCAACAATCAGTAGGGGTTTCACCATTTTCCCACACATCTGTGATGATTTGTGCTGAGGGGTTCCCTTTTTCCCAGAGGCTCCGCTAAAATTTTCTAAGCCACCTTCTCGATTATTGGCCACCTCGGCTGATGACTTTTTGGGTTTGTTGGAGGAATTGCTCATAGAATTATAAATAAATAGGTAATTACTTTTTTACCGGTGGTATTGGTAATGGCCTAGCTGGTGAACTTGGAACATTCTTCCGTTCAGGAATGTTAATTGGTCGGGTGGGGACTTGCGGCTGCGGCCTTGGTGGCTGCGGCTGCGGCCTTGGTGGCTGAGGAGGGCGTATTGGTTGAGGTCGTGGTTCGTTGCTCATTTGTTTTTATTTGGTTGTTTGTTATGTTGTTGGTGCTTGCGGGTAAACTTTTTTGTTCATGGCTCAGGTTGTTTGTAACGAAAACAGTCATGGAAATTAATCCGAATAAAAAGGCAATACCTGAAACCAAATTCAAAATTGGTATTGCTTTGCCATAATTCCCTCTTAGCTTCTTTTCGCTTTTAATACCTTTTTGCCAAAGTCTTTGAGCATTGCGCATGGCCAGATGGGCGAAATAAAAGGAGCTAAGCGTGGAGGCCAATGAAATAACCCAAAAAATCCAGGCACAAATCAGGCAACAGCTAAACTGAATTTGTTCTGTTCTGATAATATCTTTTAAAAACGCAAACGATAACGCAAAAGCTCCCCCAGCAAGCGTCAGAACGGTTTTATCGAATTGATCTATCGCATGATATTCGTTCTCGCGAAGAAGATTAAGATAACTATCAGATGCGTTGTTTTCAGATTGTTCTGGTGCTTGGTCCGTTTGAGGCGAATTTGGTGTGCTATTTGGAATTGAAACTTGCTGTTTTTTACCTTGGTTTTGTTTGCTCATAAAGTTCGATCCCACATTTTACGGCGTCCTCATGCCAGCTTCTTCGCCAGATGTTGTTCCAGAATCTCCTTTACCGGCAGGGAGCGATTCAAGCCGCTCGCGTTTTTGGTGCTTTGGTAGTTGGTTTAGACTTTTTTGGTTTGGATTTTCTAGAAGACTGGTCTTCAACGTTTGTACGAGTTGTCGTTGCCCTCGTGGATGCCACTTTTTTACGTTTACGTGCCGATTTGATTGTTTGGGGCGGATTTATTCTGTACGGCGGTGGTTCTTCGGTCATTACCCATTCATAGTCCATCCACCCCAAGTCGCGGCCAATCAGCAGTTCGGTCATTTCCGCATGATGCGTGTTTTTCATGGCCACCGTTTTGGTTTGAAACCCATGCCGTGCGGCAAGGGCTACCACCTCGGGAGCATTGTCGTAGGTAATCAGGAAATCTCCGGCCAGTTCCCCACATTGTTGGAAAAGGCGTTCGTGATCTATTTCAGAATGGGTGTAAAGACGGCTGCCAGCGCGCTTGCCACCAGCGGTATAAGGGGGATCAATAAAAAAGACAGTGTCATGGGACAGCCGGTATTGGTTCATTACGGCAAAAGCGTCTCCATTTATAAATTGAATACGGTCAGTAACCATTCCAATGGCCCTGATACGATGGGCAATGGTCTTCGCATACCAGCGGGAAGATACGCCTTTCCCGTTTTCTCCATGCTTTAACACTCCAGCACCGGCAGCAAGGATTCCACCATGCGCCGTGCGGTTGCGAAGAATGGTTTGAAAGGCCAATTCACGGCGGGATTCCGGAGGTCTTAGAAGTTCAGCATTGAGGTTTTCTAAAGACATTTCAAAATGCTGAATCCTTGCAGCGAGCCATCCAGCACCGTCTGAAAGGATTGTTTCCCAAACTGCCGCAACTTGATCATCGAGTTCGACTAGAATGACCCGTTGGGCCAGATTTTCCATGGCTGCCGTCAAACCGATAATGCCCCCGCCTGCAAATGTTTCAATTAACAGTTGCGGTGGACGTATTTTGCTGGCGAGCCAGCGGCGAAAAAGTGGAACCAGCCAAGTTTTTCCTCCAGGATAACGGAAAGGACTTCGCTGTGGCACAGAGGCGACATTCACTGGCGAATCCAGCGGGACATCCATCAAAGCATCCGCGAATAAATATGTCTGAGTCATACCAGTATCACCCAAAAGGAATTTCAATGGTTCTATTGGAAGGTGATGTTTCGAGCTTTTCATCCACCTTTGTTTGCAGCTCTCGGATGAAATCTTCCATCTTGCCGGGATTGGATTTGGTAATTTGCGCCAAAGCTGGCTCGAACTTGGTATAGACAGTTTTGTGGAGAAATAGTTGATGCGGCGTCCCAGGCTTTTTGGACAATTTTAAATCATATATCAACCAAGCAATATCAGCTTCCTGTTTCGGTACTTCCGGCAGTTTGGGAAGCGTGCGAAAGAAACCAGTGTTTAGCGCAACGGCAGACTTCTTCTTCCAAGCATTCAAGATTCCACCCTTGAATATGATTTGAGGTGCCAATCTCTTTCGCGAGGAGGAAAGATAATCAGGTCTTGGATAATTTACTTCCTCGGTCCAATCCATAGCTGCGCGTTTGGCTGGATTGCTCATATAGGACTCGAAAGGATTTCGGACATTTCCAGAAATATAAACCGCTTGGACTTCCAAAGCGCCAAAATCATAAACCGCACCAGCGTTATTATAGGCACAAAGCACGACGTCAATATTCCCAGCAGAGCCACCATGAGCATCTTTGAGCCGTACTTCTGTGAGGGTTGTCCATTTGGCCTCGGAACCGAAAAAGAAATTGGCAGCGTCTTCAGCGATCATCCAGTCCTGGCGAAAGCGCACAGGGCATGTTATGGCAATATCATCACCGTCAACAACGCTACAAACACCAAGCGGGTTCTGCGCTTTGTCTTTGGTGCAGTTGGGCACTTTGTTATTGAAAGGGCAGAGACTGTTCTTGCGGTGACGTTCTGCCAGGGCACTCACGTCACTGCTTGGAAAACCAAAGACTTCCACTAATGGATTTTTATGTTTCATGAATAGCTGGTCAGCGGCGCACAGCCTCTCCGGGGTATAGTTCAGCACGGAGTGGCCCGGCGGACATCTCCTCGCCGAGATCTTTTTTTAACTTCGCTTGCTTGACCATGTGGCGAGAGTAAAGGAAACCGCCGCGCCGGGTCAATGCTGCGATGAGTTCCTGCTGGATGGCCAGTTGGTCCTGCTCACCCCGTTTGGGCCAGATGCCGGGTTCACAGATTTGTTAATCGTTGGGTTGTGGTAAAATGAATGACACCTGGCTTTTATCTTAACTTCCTGTCGTGAAAACTTCGGGCTCCCGATGGCGATCACGATTAAAGGTAAACACCACCGCCGACAATACCGCCAAACCACCCAAGACATACGCGGCGGACAGGGTGGAGAAACCGTAGCCCAAGCCCTTGCCCGCCGGGAATGATTCCCGAAAGCGGCCCAGCATCCAGGGCGAAAGCGACCCGACCAGGAACGCCAACATTACAGTAATGCCGATGGCGGAGGCGCGATGCCGGGGGGCAATGACTTCAAAAAGGGCCGCGTGGGTATTGGCCTCGTAGAGTCCCCGGAATAGGCCAAAGCCCGCCATGGTGCCGCAGGCCAGCCAAAGGGTATCCGCCTGGCCCATGTAGAAAATGATGGGCGCGCCCAACAACATGGCGGTGCACATCATTTGCGGGCGAAACACCGGACGCGTGGTCGCCATGTAATCGGAAAGCCGTCCGCCAATGAGAATGCCAACCAGCGCCGCGACGTGATGATAAAACATTGCATAACCGCCCGCCTTCGTCAGGGAGAGGCCAAAGCGTTCCTGAAGAAACACCGGCGCCCAGACCACATAGGCGTTGTTCACAAAGACGATGGCGGTGAACCCGGTCGTCAACAGCAGCGCGGAGGGCGAGCGAAAGACCACGCCCAAGGATTGCCAAACCGTTTCCCGTTCAACCACAGCCGGCGTGCCTGGAGTTTCAGCCGCCGCCGGATTTTGCAGCCGCCACATCAAGATCATGCCCAGCACAATGCCGCCACCGCCAAAGAGGTAGAAGGCCGAACGCCATCCCCAGCGTTCAGCGATGTAGCCCCCCAGGAAGCCGCTCACCATCACGCCGATGTACAGCGAGGATTGGTGGATGGACAAGGCAAAGGCGCGCGTCCGCGTATGGTGCTCGGCCAACAGCGGATAGGCGGCAGGCGCATAAAACGATTCGCCCCCGGCGGTGGCGATGCTGCGGAATAGAATCAACCCCATCAACCCGCCCGCCATGCCGGTACACATGGTCGCCGCGCTCCAAAACATCAGGCTGCCGATGATGATGCGCTTCTTGTTCCAGACATCACCCAGATAGCCCGCTACCGGCATCATCACTGCCAGCATGGCAAACAGCACGGTGCCGACCAAACCGAGCTGGCTATCGGTCAGTTGCAGGTCCGTCTTGATGGCGGACAGCACCACGCCAAAGATGGCCCGGTCTCCTTGATGGAAGAAAAAGGCGCAGAATAGCAGGGCGAGCAATTCCCACTTGTAATGCTTGTGGGGAGGATGGGAATTCATAGTTTCACACATCAATGTCTGCCGGGAACAACTGCGCAGAACAACCGCCATCCACGACCACCCGGCTGCCATTGATGCGGGCCGCCTGATCCGAAGCCAGGAACAGCACCACATCCGCCACTTGTTGTGCTGTGGATTCAGCCCCAAGCGGCACATTCGCACGGCGGCGTTGGGTCTGTTCCGGGCTGAGCTTGTTCCAACGCGTGGTGTGGATGTACCCGGGTGCCACCGTATTGACACGGATTCCGTTGGGTCCCAACTCCACGGCCAGCGCGCGAGTCAATGCCTCCACCGCCCCTTTGGAGGTAATGTACGCACTCATCTTGCGGATGGCGCGTTCGGAAGTATTCGAGCTGAGATTGATAATCGCCCCCCTGCCCTGTTTCACCATCATGCGGGCGGCAAGCTGGGAGCATTGAAACAACCCGTAAAGATTCGCACGCAATACCTGATCCAGCAACTCCATGGGCGTATCCACAAAGCTGTATCCCAAGCCATGCAGCGCCGCGTTGTTGACCAATACATCCAGACGGTCACTCTGTTTGTAAATATGCGCGAACATGGCTTCCACAGCCGAAGCATTCGCCAAATCCGCTGCCACCGGGATGACGGTTCCCCCGGTGTTGGCGCGCAGACTGGCCGCCGCCTGTTCCAATTCTGTTCCGGCGAGGTCGTTGACATACACCGTGCCACCCTCGGCGGAAAATTGCCGGGCGATTTCGTAGCCGGTATGCGTGGCAGCGCCGGTCACCAGGACATGCTGGTCTTTGAATCTCATGATTTCTTCTCCGGTGACGGTTCAAAATACGAGGTGGCATTAGCGGGACGGATTTGCGTCAGCGCGCCCGAATAATGCCGCAGGTCACGCGGCTGATACGCATGCGCCGCCATGGCTGGAATATTGAGATCAATCCCCAATCCCGGCGCATCCGGTATGAACATGCAACCGTCCTCGAAGCGCACTTTCTCCGTGCTGATTTCACGGCGATGCGGCACATCCGTGGCCATGGTTTCGAGTAAGAAAAAGTTGGGAGTGCAGGCGGCGATTTGCAGGGTGGCGGCGTTGGCCACCGGCCCGGAGGGATTGTGCGGGCACACGGGAATATGATGCGCCTCAGCCATGGCCGCAATCTTGCGCAACTCCCCGATCCCACCCACATGACTGACATCCGGCTGAATGAAGTCCGCGCAGCGCAAACCCAGGTAATTTCGGAAATCCCAGCGGCTATAGAGCCGTTCCCCACCCGCGATGGGCACCTTAACCCGGCGTTTGATCTCAGCCAATCCCTCTGGATTATCCGGCGGAATGGGCTCTTCAAACCAAGTGATGTCAAAATCCGCCAGCGCATGGGCAATGCGAATAGCAGTGGGCACATTGAAACGGCCATGGCCCTCAATTAAAATATCCACATCCGGTCCCACCGCCTCAACGACCGCCTGAACACATGCAATGGCATCGCGCAAAACGCTTTTGGGGATATTCATGTATGAGGAGCCGAAAGGATCCCACTTCAGCCCGCGAAAACCCTGGGCCTTGGCCAGCTTTGCCTTCTCGGCAAACTCATCCGGCCGTACGGCAGGGGCAAACCAGCCGTTGGCGTAGCAAGGAACCCGATCACGCACCTGGCCTCCCAACAATTGCCACACGGGCACCCCCAGCGCCTTGCCCTTGATGTCCCACAGGGCCATTTCCACCCCGGCCAACGCGCTCATCAACACCGGACCGCCACGCCAATACGCATCGCGATAAGCATCGTGCCAGAACGCCTCAATATTAAACGGGTCCTTACCCACCAGGTATCGTTCAAGTTCCCGGCAGGCTTGGGCGACGGTTAACTCGCGCATTTCCAAGGTGGCCTCACCCACCCCGTACAGTCCCGCATCCGTCAGTACCCTCACGAACACCCAGTTCGTGCGGTAGGCGTGGCAGATATGAGTCTCAATCGCTGTGACTTTCATAGTATTTTCCAAGTATAGCCATGGTCGTCAGTAAAATGCGACTGGCAAATTACGACAATCGATTGTTGTCCATCAAATGCCGGGAGGTCGTCGTTCGCACCTCGACGGACTGGCTGCCACCGGTACATCCCAGCGTGAAGGCCGCCACGGAAATCATGCGAGCCTCCTTCCAGCAGCCTATTGGCACGGATCAAATACTTGTTGTGGGGCTCTTCCATTTGAGCTTGCCATGCGGGCGAAACACCGCATAATCAATGCTGTTCGATGAATACGATACAACTTTTCGCCGCCTTTTGAAACTCGCGGTATGGAGGGGAAAATTGCAGGGATGCAATACTCCTTGCAACGTATTGTAATAGAAATTTGGTTGGGCGCTTGGCGCAGTGGTTAGCGCGTCTCGTTTACACAAAGATTTAGGCACTTAGCCCCATTTTCCCCCGAATGGCCAGACGTTTAATTCCCCGGTAAAACAGGCTTTTTTTGAAAGTTTACAGGGACAGGAATGGCCAGCAATAGCCCAACTTTTTGGCGTTGGGGGTGACAAACGGGGGTGACAACTATTTTCCCGCCTTTAAACCTAAAGCTATAGGCGCGGCACAAAGCACAATACAAGAGCCTCTAAGATGGCAAGCAAGGCGATTGCAAGCACGGTAGCAAGCACGGTGCAAGCATGGTGCAAAGGGCGGGGAAGGGAAGCAAAACAATAGGGCATATAGTTTTTATCATATCAAATTCAAATTGATTTCACATAGTAGGCAAAAACAGTGTAACTCTAATAGCAGGATAAAAAGAGAAAATGAAACCACATACAAGCGGCCAAACTTATGCCAGCATGGCGGGAAAACCTTGGGGAACCTTGGGGAATCTGGCGCGGAACCTTACAGGGTGAACCATGGAAAGGCGCAAAGACTCACGCTAAAAACTCATGCTAAAGAATAATGCCAAAGACTCTTGCCGTGATTCATGCGGGGAATCATGCGGAGAACCATATCAAAACCAATCGGGGGCATAACTTAACAAACCGGGGGCAAAAAGTAACCAATCGGGGGAACGGTAGGGAAAATTGGAACAAGGACAGGAACAACCACAGGAACAACATCAAGAGACCATAACGGGGCGAACACAGAGCCCTAGACATAGAGGCGCGGCCAAGAGCTGACAGGCGCGGCCAAGAGCCCAACCATGAAAAATCTAGGTAAGTAAGGCGGTAAGCAAGGCGGCAAGCAGCGACAAGCAAAGCGTCAAGCAAGGCGTCAAGCAAGGCGTCTGGATATAGGGGCTTGGGTGTTTTATGATGGTTTTGGATATTTTGCCTTAGCTACCCTATTAGCTTAGGATGATACGAAAAAACACCCCGGAATCATTTGCAAATTGTACTTGGGAACCATTGAAAACCATTGAAAACCATTGAAAACCATTGAAAACCCTTGGAACACCTAAAAAACACTTCAAATTCTCTATATATTGTACTAATCAAACACAATACCACAATAAGGAGGGTTTATAATTTAAAAAAATAAATCTCATAGGTAAAAGGCGGTGATGGCACCCGCCAACCATTCAAAGGATAACAATTTTGAAATCTGTTTATTTTTATTCCTGCCCTAATTTGCTCCCTTGCATTCCAGACAAACGCCCAGACAAACAAACCAAGTCAACAACTCATAATTAAGTATAAGACTTAACCCGGCTATTCCTTCTATAAGTACGCCAGCACTAATCCCCAACAAAACGCACCACAAAACAACAGCCAAGCGAGCCATAATAAATAAAAGGGCAAATCAATTATCATCACTCAATATTTTTTTACCCCCGCCGCCCCCGGAAAATAAAAGAGATTCCTTAACCCACTACCCCCCCCCCATAGGGACAGCCAGACATGCACACACATGAACACACAGGCACACACACACAAACAAACAAAACAAACGCCAACAATACCAGCTATACCAATCATACCCAACTTACCCAACATGCTAACCATATCAGCACGCCAGCAACGCCAGCAACGCCAGCCAGCCAACCGGCGAAACAAACAAAAAAGCCCCAAAGTTTCACTACAAAAATAAGGGGCGCTAGCCTCTGTGGTGTAATATGAAAAAAGCAGAGGCGTTACAAAAGATAAGCGGCTTTAAAAAATAGGCACGGCCCTTGTTATATTGGCAATATCAGGGTGCATATCCTTGGTATCATTAGCACGTATGAAAACATCGGGCAGCTTATAGGTTTGATACAACATTTTTGAAGTTGGCTTGCCCGTTAGGATGGCGGCGAACCTTTCCTTGTCTAAATGTTCAAAAGTCATTGTGCGAATCATGCCCAGCGCATTTGAAACTGTAAGGCAAATATATTTCAGGCCGCACATTCCAGAGCCATCAATAAAATAAGAGCGGTCATTGTGCCAACAGACAAAATAAGAGCTGTCTTCCAAAACAATTTTATACCATTGCGAGGGCTCAATATCTTTGGAGTAGAAAGCGGGTGCGGAAATGCTTTGAGCGGCTTTGGCGGCTTTCTTTTCGGTTGCAAGGGTGGTTTTCCAGTTTTCAAGCTGGGCGAACTTTTCATCAATGTTTGAAGAGCCTAAGCCCCCATTGTTTGCCGTGTTTACTTGCTCAGCGGCCTTAACTTCTTTAGAGTAGATTGGGGGCTCGCTTGGTTTAGCGGGGGCTTTCGTTGTTACATTAGACGGATTGGACACTCTAACAGGCGTTTTGCTAGTAGTATATTGAACTAACTTAGAGCCAATTTTTTTGAATACATTCATTTTGTTTATGATTCTGATTTTTCTTTACAGACAATGAAGCTTTACAGTGAGGCTTCAATGATAGGGGTGTTGTCAAAAGCAGGTTTAATGGTTGCGCTAATATTTTCGGTTAAAACAGCAAGCCTTTGTTTCAAATCAAGCCATTTTTGATAACGCTGGCTAAAGGTTTCATCCCTTCTGCCAAACGTTCTAGCAAGGCTTTTCATGCGTCCGTTAAGTTGGGCGGCAAGTTGAATCTTTCTAGCCGTTGGAGCGTCTGTAAAGGTAGGTTGGGACTCATGGCGCGGCCTTTCCTCTGGTAGTAGCTGAATGATGCGCCTTATGGGGTTCCCTATATCCGGGCAATATCCCAAAACATCAAGGAAAGTCAGGCGAACAAATGCTTTTACTCTGGCGTCCGTCTCTTCATTCCCATCTGTCAAAAAGCCGTCATGCATAGGGATAACCCATTTTATTTGATTCTCTATCAGCCAAGAAACCATACATTCAACCATAATATAAGATTCTAATCTCTGTAGTTTCGCGGCCATATCTTTATCACCGTTAATCTTGTGATAAGTAAGGGGAAAACGTTCTAAAAACCACTCAGCAACATAATTTTGCACTTGTCCGCCAACCCATTTTTGAAAGTCTTTTTTGCAGGCTTCCCTTTTGGTTTTGTCAGTGTCCCCTGTAATGGTGTTATAAATATCCCCGGTAATAGCGGCTTTATACTCTTCCCATTCCTCTCGCGCTACAAACTTTAACAATAACACGGGGAAACAAGTGGCAACATCATACTCATTGACCTTATCAGAATGCTTAAAGAAAATAAAGCGGCGATAATGCTTATTGCAGATAATGACAGGATGAAATAACCGATTGCCCCGCTTGCCATATCGCACAGAAAAATTGTGGCAATGAATGGACTTTAAAACGGCTTCCCCGCTAATCTTCCGCGCCATCTCTTCAATGGTATCAAAATAAACTTGCTCATTATATCTAATCTCTAAATTGTGGCAGGCATTGGCAGTATGGGCAATTATAGGGTTAGTCATATCAATATCATTCTTTTTTGCGTTAATCTCTGGGCTTAAAACTTTTTGCGCTCTCTGGCGTTTATACTTTTGGATTGAGCCCCCCTCTTTGGCGGCATCTGTCAGGGCATAGCACTTGCAAAACCCTTCTTTGCCGTTGCGCGACTGTGAAAAACTTTCCCGCCCATCGCTGTTATGCTGGATTTTGATAACGCCCCAAAGTTTCAAATCATCAATATACTTGCGGTAGTTATTGCCTAACTTATTTTGCCAAGTTTTGCGGGCAATGTTTGCAGACTCAAAATTTTCATCCTTATAAGGCAGGCAATGAATCATTGACGTAACAAAGGCATACTTGGCTTGCTCTTTCTCTGGGTGCGCGGCAATAAAGGGCCATAACATATCAGGCACAAAATAATCATCGGTGTTAATATCAAGGTAGTTGGCTTTCTGTTTAGTTGGCGGAGCGGGGCGGCTAGTTATTGTGTTTAGGATGGCTTTCGTATCGGCTTTCATAATTCAAAAGGGAAAAAAAGAAGCCAGCGGCGTTGAAAGCCTCACCCCGGAAAGGGAATGATAGGACGCTACTGGCTCTAAAATTATGTTTAATCATATTATGTTTAGCCTTTCGGCAAGGGGGGCTTTCGGCTCCCTGTAATAATCTGTTGTTGTCAACAAATACCAAAAAAACATCAGGCGCGGCGGCTAACTAACTTTATCTGATATTAATTTATTAAGGACTTGGCTTTGGCGTCAACGGAAATATGCCCGCAAAGTGTTATTTTCCCGCTCAGTGTATTTTTTGGAATAATTGGCAAAAAATATATACGCCATTCCCTCTATATTATCTATAACCTCTATCCCTCTCTCTCCCTTCTTCTAGGGGCCATAAGTGCATGTATAAGGAATCTTTTTGGCTTAATTCTCACTTTTAAACATCCCAAAAGTATAAACCTTGGGTAAGTTGGGTAAGTTGTCACAATTAAAACCTAAATTTTTACACCTTAGACCTCACACCCTTAAACCTGTCCAAAGGGGGGCATTCCGGGGAAAATAGGGGAACCATGGGGAACCATGGGGAATCTATGGGAATTGAGCTAAGGCATTCCCAAGGTACTTCCAAGGTACTTCCAAGGCATTCCAAAGGTATCTTTAAGGAACCGCCAAGGAACCGCCAAGGAACCGCCAAGGAATCAAAGGGAAAGGCATAGGCGCAAAAGGATAACTTAGCCGGAACGATTCAGGCTTAGAGAATGGCGCTTGATGGCGGATAGGCGCTTGATATTGCAGGTTTTGCCCCCCGGTTGTGGTTTAGTTGTTACAATTAAGCGTTGCCAGCCGAAAAAAAGGGGCTCTATAGACAGTTTATGATTGACTCAATATAAATTGCCTGTTAGGGTGACACCATGAAAGAAAACGCGCCAACAGAAAGCAAAATATGCGAAAACAATAAGTTGCTCTATACAATTAAAGAAACAGCGCACCTATTGAGCGTAAGCGAAAAAAGCGTGCGGCGGCTCTTAGAACGCGGTTTATTGAAGTCTTCCCCCGCCTTGCGCGTCAAACTAATCACTTGGGATTCAATTCTGGCCTTTTCAAAAGTCACAATATGATTTTAGCTAGCTGGGCTTTTTCATAATCGGCGTCGTCTGTGCCAAAAACTTCCGTATATGTATTAAGAATCAATTTCCCGCCATCCTTATGACCCTGCCATTTTGATATTAATTTTATATCAACTTGCTTTTGCCAAAGTTTTCTAATTAAATAGGCGCGTATGCTTCTTTGTGTGAAATTTGGAAAGCCCAACCTATTGCAGGCATTTGTCAAAGACTTCCGGGCATCGCTAATGGTAAAAAGTGGTGTATTCGGGGGCAATGCCGTTTGTTGGGGGGCGGCTTTGGCGGTTTCCTTGGCGAGTAAGTTTTGCAAAAATGGTTTTAACTGCGGATAAATGGGCGGATAAAATAAAGCTCCCGTTTTGCGGCGTCTCACTGAAATTTTCTCTTTTATCCAATCAATATCACCCCAAGTTAAAGAACGCGCTTCCGCTTGCCCTAATCCAGCCAGTCCCAAAAATTCAACAAAGTTGGCGCTTTCTTCCGCTTTAACGTTTCGTTTTTCGGCGCGGATATTGTCCACAATGGCGCGGAACTGTTCATCTGTTGGGACAATCCGTTTTACATCTTCAACTCTTTTCCAAGGTTTATCTACTCTTGAAAATGGCGACTCAGGAATCATTTTGTCATTATAAGCTAGGTCAAACAGTTGCTTTAAAAACAGGGCGTAGCGGTTATAGGAACTATCTTTTAGGCGCGTTTCTTGTTTGGCAAGCCATTCATTCAACATAGAGGGTTGAACGCGGGAAACTTGAATCCCCAACCCATTGCCCCAAGTGGCCTTAAAGTTTTTGATTATACTGCGCTCCGTGTCTGTGGTTTTCTTTGATTTCCCCAAGCGGCCTTTAATAAATTTTTCCAATAGCTGTTCAAGTGTTGTTTTTTCGGCTTGCGCGTCCACCTTGTCAAGGTTGGCAATCCAATCCTTTAGCCGCCTTTCCGCGCTTTTCCTGTCAGTCGTATCCAATGAATGTTCTTTACGCTTGCCGCCGTGCTTCTTTATTGCATAATAGGTGTTGTTGACGCTATGCCGATACAAACACGGATAATTAGGAATTTTTTCAAGCAACTGCCTTGTGCTAAGGCAGGGGGCTCCCTTTTCTGTGCTGGTAGCAACATTCTGAGTGTTTCCCTTTGTGGTATTATTGATGTTATTCATAGTTCCCATATCATGAGGGGTGGCATTTGGGGGTGGCAAGCTAAATCGGCAATTCTTAATTCAAGCGTAAGTGCTTGTAAATAAACTGGTTGGGCGCTTGGCGCAGTGGTTAGCGCGTCTCGTTTACACCGAGTAGGTCGGGGGTTCAAATCCCTCAGCGCCCACCAACTCCTCTTTTGCGGGAAAATAGAGTTAAACCGGACGTTTTTCCAACCGGCCAACGGCGAACTCTTCCGCCACTACCGGAGTAAGCACTTCCAACGGACGATGGCCGATCGCTTGCACCGAGGAACAATACTTGGCCGCGCCGCATTGCATGAGATCAAAGACCCGGACCAAATCATAGAACCAAGTGGGATGCCGGTCCGTGAACTTTAATTCAAGGATGACCTTGGGGTAGTAGCTGTAGTGCGGGTCGTGCATCTCGGTTTTAACCGAAAAATGCAGGTTGGGTTCGGCGCAGACATGGCGGTCCATGGTGACCCGCACGGAATCATTGTCATTCACGTACGCCTCGCGTTGGTAGAAGATGTGAAGGCGCGGTCGGGCTTGAATGGTGGACATTAATTCGCAGAAACGCTGCACTGCCACGAAGGCTTTATCCGATTTGGAAAACATGTGTTGCGGTTCGGGGAAGTGACCGTTTAGCAAGAGGGGAACCGCCGCCTGTTTGACGCCGCCACGCTGTTTCATGATACAGGAATTCATCCGGCGCTTGATTTCAAAAAAGACCGGTGAATTGGCGTCGGTGCTGTAAAAGCGCAAGCGCAGCTTGTACCGGTTTTTATCGCCATTGATGGTCTCCCAATAGGTCTTCAAATGATCGGAATCCAGATACAAGCTATGGACGGGGTAGGATAGGTTGGGGTGCAGCGTGCTGTATTCATCCAAGTTGAGATGGCATTGCACAAAATCACGCACCTGAAGTGCCGCCTCTTCAGTGATGAGGTACTTCAACTCAAACCGCTGCGTTTGCATCCGATCAATTGCCATAAGTGTGCTTCTGTCTCAGGATTGAAACACGCTTGCGCCAGGATGCAAAGTTTTTTTTGCCATGGTATTCCAGCTTGGCAAAGACTGAACTATTTATAGGCTCGTACCAGGCCTTGGCACTGTGATGGTGGAAACCCGATCATTCCCGCCACAAGTAAAACGTGTACGCATTTGGGTTGTGGGTGCGCGGACATTCCATGGTCTGCGCCAGCAGGGTGCCCACGTGGATGATCTGACCAGTGAAGCCGTGGCTTTCAAATAGGGTGCGCATGGCGGGCAGGCTGAGCGTGTTCCAATGGTATTCCTCCACGGGATGCACGGTGTGTTCCTCCGCCTCGTGCAGGTTGAAGAAGTTCACGCACAGGCCGTGACGGGTGACGCGGCACACTTCGCGGACGGCCTGCGTCATGGCCTCGATGGAAAGGTGTTCAAACAGATCGTGAACGACGCACGCGGAGAACGCATGTTTGGCGGCTTTGATCTGAAGCACGTTGCCCGCTTGAAAATCAACCTTGGGAAACAGCTTGCGGGCATTGGCGACGTTCTTGGCGGATAGATCCATGCCGTGATACTCCAGCAGCCGCGCCAGACCAAACGCCGCGAAGAACCGATAGTCATTGGCCGAGCCGCAAGCGGGTTCCAACACGCGCAGACGTTCGGCCCGCTTGCGCGCAAGGACTTGTTTCCAGAGCGTTTGAAAGGTGTTCAGGAGCGGTTCCGGCAGTGTGCGGGGCGGAGAAGATCGTCGGGCGGCCTGAATGGCTTCGCTCAGGTAATCCGGGAACGGCAGCCCGGCCAGGGTGGCGGGGCGGGCGGCGTGAATATTCAGCACATACGCGGGAATCTCCAATCCCTCCGCGTTATCGGCATGGCGGCGCACGGCATGCAGCAGCGCCGCGAAGTCATCGGCCACCAACGGTTGCTGCAAGAGTCCCCGCCACCAATTCATCACCACGGCGAAGCGCAGCTCCTCCCGCATCACTTCCTCCCAACGTTCGCCGAACAGGCAGCGCAGCAGGAAGTGGCGCGTCAGGATGCTTTGCACGTTCAGGCGCGGGTCCTCGACATCGGCAACGAGGTAATCGCGCAAGAACGAGGCGTCATGCCGTTCCCAGGAACGGGTCAGCCGCTCGGTTTCCACCTGCATGACGGAGGGACGTTTCATGGGGAAGGCGTGGGGGGACGTTCCGCTGGTGTGCTGATCTCTTGGGCGTGGGGAGTGGCTGTGGTTCTGTTCCCCCTCACCCTAGCCCTCTCCCTTGGGGAGAGGGGATTCCGCTTCCGGCGTTCTGAAAGTTTCCAGAGCCTTGGTTGCGCGCCCGCGTTGCGGATGTAATTACGGAAAGACAATTTTTGTAAATCCAGTGTAAAACCAAATGAAGACTCAAACCTTGAAGCAATCTCCCTCAGCCGGGTAATGCCCACCCTCTCCCCAAGGGAGAGGGCCGGGGTGAGGGGGTACCAAGCCTTATTCATCTCCCACCCCCTAAACCTTTCACTCCCGCTTTCTCCGCCTCCCTCCGCGCCAGCTCTTGCAGCCAGTGCGCGGCATTGGCTTTGGCTTCCTCTGGCGTGGTGAGGTCCGTCAGCCCGTTTACAGAGCGGAACAGTTTCTTTAACTGCTTATGCCCGGCAACGGTGCCGCATAACCCAATGCAGGGGACCTTGGCTTGGCGGCACAACGCGCCCAACTCGCCCACGCCTTTGCCCATCAGCGTGGAGCCGTCCATCGCGCCTTCGCCGGTGATGACCAGGTCCGCTCTGCGCAAGCGTTGTGGCAGGCGGGTCCGCTTGGCGAACAGTGCAAAGCCGGGCGCGGCCTGGGCGTTCAGAAAAGCCAGCAGCCCAAAGCCCAGCCCCCCGGCGGCACCGGCTCCCGGTTCCTTGGCCAAGTCACGGCCAAATTGTTGGCGCACCACCCTGGCGAGCTGTTGCAGCGCGGCATCGGCGATGGGCAGATCCTCCGGCCGCAGTCCTTTCTGGGGACCGTAAATCCGTGAGCAACCACGCGCTCCCAGCAACGGGTTCTGCACATCCACGGCCACGATGACGTTTGGGAAAAGCGGTCCGCGCGTCGGCGGAAGGATTCGTTTCAGCCGGGACAACTCCGTCCAGCGCGATAACGCGTTGTGCTCGCCATCCAGGAACACCCAGCCCAGCGCACGCGCCAGCCCAAAGCCGCCGTCGTTGGTCGCGCTGCCGCCAATCCCGATGATGCACGTGCGCGCCTGCTTCTCCGCCGCATTGAAAAGCATCGTGCCCAACCCCCGCGTGTCCAGTTGGAACGGATGGAACTGCCCCGGCGGCAGCATGGCCAGGCCAACCGTGCGGGCGGATTCGATGATCGCCGTGCGGGTCTTGGCTTCCCACCACCAGGCGGATTCGCACGGGCGCTGCGCGGCATCCACCGTCTGGACGCGTTGCTCCTGGCCGCCCACGTGCGCGCTGAGCAATTCGCCGAAGCCATCCCCACCGTCGCTCATGGGGAATTGCTCCAGCCGGTCACCCGGCCGGCTCGCGTGCCAACCCGCCGCCATCGCGGCGGCGGCCTCGCGGGCGCTCAAGGTGCCTTTGAACTTATCCGGGATGATCAGGATTCGCAGCAATTTCATGCGTCGTTAAACTCCTCGGGTGGCTCGGGCATCCACCAAATGACCACCATCGGCGGAATGAACAACATCCCGATCAACAACAGCGTCGTCTGGAAGTTACCGCCCGCAGTGATCTTGCCGCCATAGATCGTGGCGAACGCCGAGAACAGCCGGCCGATATTATAACAGAAGCCCGCCCCCGTAGTGCGCAGCAGCGTGGGGAACAACGGCGGCAGATACATCGTGAACAACCCGAACAGCCCGCTCCAGAACCCGATGAACGGCAGCCAGAAACCCGTGAGCGTCTGATAATCCCAATGCGGCACGAACGCGCCCACGAACGTCGCCACAAACCCCGCGAACATCAGCGACATCGCCTTGCGATATCCCAGCCAGCGCGCCAGCCCGCCCGAAACGTAATTGCCCAGGATGCTGATGAGGATCACCCAGAAGAACGTCTTGGCCACCAGCCCGCGCTTGGCCTCCATCGTCCACGTGCCCAACTCCGGCAGCGCCAGAATGTGTTGCGGATACCAGAACATGAACGCCCACCAACCGGACAGCGACGTGGCGCACACAATAATGGCCAGGATCGTCGTGCGCCGCACCTCGCCCCGGAACAAATCCAGCAGCTTGGGCTCATGATGCCGCGCCTGCTCCCGCGCCTGCTGCCACTCCACCGGCTCGGGCACCTGCCGGCGAATCCAATACACCACCAGCGCCGGCACAATGCCCACCAGGAACACATACCGCTCCGGCAAACCCTTCATCGAATACGCCGTCGCCGTCGCCAGCAGAATGCCGAGGTTCACACCGGTTTGCAGCACGGCGGCGATCCACGGTCGCCAACGCTTGGGCCACGTCTCCGAAAGCAGCGCCGAGCCAATCGCCCATTCCCCGCCCACCCCCAGCGCAGCGAGGAACCGGAAGATCAGCAAATGCCACCACTCCGTGGCGAGAAAGGACAGGCCGGTGAACAGCGCGTACGTCAGGATCGTCAGGCACAACGCCCGGCTGCGGCCCAGCAGGTCGCCCACCCGCCCAAAGCACGCGCCGCCCAGCGCCCAGCCAATCAGGAAGGACGCCTGAATCCACGAACTCTTCTCCTTGACCAGGTTATCGCTCGTCGTCGCCGCGCCCACCAAGTGCATGACAAAGGGCGCGGCCACCAACGTGTACAAGTGCAACTCCAACCCATCAAAGAACCAGCCCAACCAGGCGGCGATGCCTGATTTCCATTGTTGCGGCGACAAATCCCGCAACCGGCGGACCGGTGGCTTGGCTGGCGAAATCACGTTGAAGTTGTACCGACTGCGCCCGGCAAGTGCCAGCGCAAAAACCGGCAAGGCGCGCCCGCGAAACAACGCCGTCGCGGCCAGATCAGGGTAAAGCGGGGAGGGAGGGAGTTTGGTTGGAGGCGCAGGGGATTGGTTATGAATGACCTTGGCTACCCGCAGTTGTTGGATGTTAAATTATCCAACAAGCCTTGCTGGTTTTGAAATGAATTTGCATGCACTCGTATTGATCTGAATCGTCAACGAGATGCATCTCGATGCCATTGGCGAACACAACGACTAATAGTCTGTCAGTTCTTACCTCGCAACGGGTGATCTTCGTGTTCATTATGTTGTAGAAAGCGGCATCTGGCCATTTCCCCTCTTCCCAGTGGCCGATCATCTCACTTCCCCGGAACAGGTTCACGGGGGAAGTAATGCCGAAGTCAACTTCTCCGAACGAAAATTGGAGATCAAACTGTCCCACCCTGATCTGGGTCGTGAACTCTCCGATAGCCAGGGAAAGGTCAAGTTCTTTGGGTATTCTGTACATAGGCTTCAGTCCAGCAGTATTCTTGAACTAACATTCGTTCACGCTTTCCGCTGGCCAGTTGGTTTTCATGGCACCGACCATCCCCCCAAACGCCGCTCAGGTCAATGCGAAACGGCCAAACCATGGTCAAGCGAGCAGGCAGGGGGTTTGGTTGGAGGCGCAGGGAATTGGTTGTGGGCTGAGCATGGCCATGTTATAGGTGAATCCCTTTTAATAATCGGGGATAAGTGGTCTTTCTTTCCGTTTTTCCAGCCACAATTGAGGCCGGATGACATTCCTATCGAAATAGTGGATTGGAGAAAAAAATGCCACGAAGAAGTCTGAGGAGAGGGATTTATAGAAGGCCTGATAACCAATAGTGGTTACCTCAACACGATTTCGAGGATCAGGGGTATTTGAAACATACCGTGGTTGGCGTTGAACCGTTATTGTTTTGAGATAGGTAACCGGCTCTACTGTGCAAAAGTATGTGACAACGTAAACGGCAGCCAAACCGATTGCTGCGGCGATGGTAATGATGAGACTTCGGTAGTTCACGGTCTATTCTTGATCGCCCACTTCGTTCATGGTTTCCGGTAGCCCGTTGGTTTTCATGGCACCGACCATCCCCCCAAAGGCCGCTCGGGTCAATGCGAAACGGCCGCCGTTGAGGCGGCCGTTCGCGGCTTGCCTCTGCTCACAAACTCATGTGGCTGATCGGGTCGCTCCAATCGCTTTTGCGGGTGGAACCGCCCACGGCGCGGACCTGGATGCTGTAGTTGGTGCCCGGCGTCAGACCGTCGAGGAGTATGTCGCGGGAGCTGGTGAATAACCCGCCCATCTGCCAGGGGCCGAGCGTGCCACCGGCGGCGATCACGGCATAACGCACCTCGTAGCAACGGGCATTGGCGATGGCTTTGACGCGGATTTTGAGTTGGCCGCTGTTGCCGTTTTCCACGCGCACATCGGCGGGCTTGGGCAAGGGAGTGGAGGGGCTGTGGCCGCTCACGGCTTCAAAGCCGCTGCTGAGCAAGAGGGCCAGGTCATCACCGCAATGTTCCTGGACGTGACCGGCCAGCTTGCGCAGCAGGGTCACCAGGATCGCGCGCTTGTTGTTTTTATCCGCCGTGGCCGCCTTGCCGCCATCGGGTTGGGCGGCGATGGCGTTGGTGAAGTCCGTCACCGCCGCCTGCAATGCCACTTTCGTCACGGGCGGGTTGGCATAGGCGGGGATGTCAAAGAGTTGGGCCAGGACGCGCCCGCCCGTTTCCTCCAGGGAGTGGTCGGGGGCATTGGTGAAGCCGAGTAATACTCGCAGATGAGTCATATGTTTATACGGTTGAGGTTCCGGCACATTACCATTCCAGACCAAGCCGCGGTCACCCCACCGAAACGGGGTGCCGTCCGGGTAGGTGCCGTTCCAGGTAAGGGGGGTAGGTGCCATGAGTTTGTTTATTGGTTAGTTTTGATGGTTTTGCAGGGTGAAAGGGTCAAAAATCGGGAAAATCCGGCTAACTCACTGGAAAACAAGGCCTTGTGCGTTCGGCGTCCGGCTTTGGGTGACGCGGACAAGCCTTTTTTCGAGCCGGACAAGGTCTTGTGCAAGCCGGACAAGGTCTTGTCTGCAACGGACAAGGTCTTGTCTGCAACGGACAAGGTCTTGTCTGCAACGGACAAGGTCTTGTTTGCCACGGACAAGGTCTTGTTTGCCTTGGACAAGGTCTTGTCTGAGCCGGACAAGGTCTTGTTTGTCACGGACAGGGTCTTTTTTAAGCGGGAAAGGGTCTTTTTTAAGCGGGAAAGGGTTGCCTGCCGGTGCCAAGGGGTTGGGGGCGGGGATGACAAAAGGGTGCCCTTCACGCTGGAAAGCGCTTCCGTAGTTCCGCCGGGTGTATGGGCGGAAACTGCATCGAATATCCTACCTGGGTACATGCGGTCCATGCTCGATTGACAGTGATCTTGCACGGAAGGTACCCATTCAGCTTAGGACTGACAAGCATTATTTGTCAGAAATTTTTGGTGCGCTGCCGCCCGGCAGTTCGTGGGGTGCCAGGGTTTGGCAGCGGGAATGGACGTCGTGCCCGGTGGCGCGTTGGAAGTTGGCGAAGTCCGCCGGGGGGAAGGTGTGCCCGTTGTAGGTGAATCCGCCGAGGTCGTAGAGGTTGTTATCGCCGTGCCAGACGGCGGTGGTGCCGCAGGTCAGCCGCACGGCGTTGCCGCCGCAGAGCAGGCTGTGGTCGAGGGTGACTTCCCCCGTGACGTTCCAGGTCAATCCCTGGGTCGTCAGCCGGGTGGCTTGCAGGATGCTGTTGCGGAGCACTTCAAATTGCCGGGGTTTATCGCCGCGATAGATCACCTGGACATTGTCCATGGTGACGCGCGTGGTTTGGTTGGATTTGGCTTGGCCCATGATGGTGACGGGGTGCGCCGCCGTGGTGGGGAGGATCAGGGAGTTGCGCAGCTCAAAGGTGGTCTCTTCCAGGGCGAAGAATTCATAGCCCCGGTTGCCTTCCAGGCGGAGATGGTTGAGTTTGCAACGGCTCCGGCCGATGTTGCAGACGCCGGTGGCGTTGCCGCGGGCCTCGAAGCCATCCACTTCAAACTCGCAGGTTTCATGGGCGCTGAGGCCATCGTCGCCGTTGTCAATGGCCTTGATGTTCTCGAAGCGCACGTCGCGGCTGGAGTTGTGGAGGTTGAAGCCGTCGTTGATGAACCGGGTGCAGGTGAGGTTGCGAATGATCAGGTGCTCGTTGGTGCTGCCGCTGATGCCCACGCCGTTGGAGCGGTGGGGAATCTCAATGCCGGCCTCGGCCAGCGCCTGGCCGGGGGCGAGGCGCAGGTAGAACGCCTTGCCTTCCGCCTGATAGGTCCATTGGCCGGGCGCGAGTTCGCCGGGCTTTTTGAACGGGGCGCGGGCGCCTTTGCTGACGCGGTCCATGTATTGAATCTGCCCTTTGAAAATAAAGAACATGCGCAGGAGCACGGCGTCATCGCCGCGCACCGTGGCAAAGAGGGAATCGCTGCGGTACAGGCCATCGCCCAGGTCCACCCAGGCTTTGGGATCGAGCGGTTCCACGCCCGTGAGAGTGGCGCCGTGACCGTCAATGATCAGCGGCTTGCCGGGCGCGCCCGAGCGTTTGTTTAACAGGATGCTTTCGTGATAGGGTCGGTTGAGGTTGGCCAGGTGAACAGTATCCCCGGCCTTCGCGAGGGCGATGCCGCGTGCGATGGTCTTCACCGGCCCCGCCGGGCTGGCGGCGACGGTTTGCGCCAGGCCGTTGAAGGTATCTTGGCCATGATCCGGGTCCACGTAGATGTCCCGCGCCAGCGCCGTCAACGCCGGGCCGACCACCAACAGCATCATCCAGCGTAGCGGTTTCATTTCGTTGTTCTTTCCGTATTCCGTTGCGTCATTGCGGCGCGACATTGATGCCGGCATCCCTGAATTTCAAGTTTGGTTTTTGATTGAAAGTTGACGGGGCTGGTTTAGCGTTTGCCCTAATGAAATCGCGTATCCAGATTACGGTATTGCTGATGCTTGCCAGCTTGGTCCAGGTCCGGGCCGGGGAACCGCTGGTCCAGGAATGGGTCTTCACCCAGGAATCCGCCCGCAAAGAGTGGACGGCCAACGGCCACATCAAAGACGTGAAGCCCACCCGCGATGGCATCTCCTTTCGGACGGAAGGGAGCGACCCCATCTTTACGCTCCAGACCATGCTCAACGTTCCCGCCACCCCCTGGCAGATGGTGGAGATTTGTTTGAAAGCCGACCATGACGGAGTCGGGGAACTGTTCTGGAGCAACACTCAGGAAGGCAAGTATGGCGGGTTCACCTCGGAAAAGGTGACACGCTACACCGCCACCGGCGGCACCAATTGGCAAACCATCCGGCTGCTGCCATTTTGGCAGACGGAAAAACGCATCATGCGCTTGCGCCTGGATGTGTACGACGGCACCCGGTTTGAACTGGCCTCCATCCGGATTGTGGACCTGATGACGGACGCGGCGCCGGTCAAACCAGACTTTGATTTCACGCAGGGCGGATGTGGTTGGCTTCCGCTGGATGGCGCAACCGGCACGACGAACAAGCTCGGCGTCATCGTGGGTTTGCCCACCAGCCGCAGCTTCTTCCTCTCGCCCGCCGTCCAGTTTTCGAGCGAAGATGCCGCGTATCTGGCCGTGCGCCTGGCCGCCACCAAAGGGCGCACCGGCAAGTTGTATTTTGCCACCGACCAATCGCCCGGCTGGCAAACGGTGGCGTTTCCCATCACGGCGGATGGCCGCCCGCACACCTACAATCTGGATATGCTGACGGTGGAGAAATGGCGGGGCCGCATTGTCGCACTCGGGTTGCGCCCGACGGATGCGACCAATACCGCCAGCATGGTCAACTGGCTGCGCGTGGGCACGGGACCGCAAGGTTCGGCGCAAATCCAGGTCCTGTCGTTTGGCCTGGATGAAGCCTTGCCGCGGGTCGGCGGCGAATATCGGATACTGGCGCACCTGGTTAACACCGGCGGCGCGCCGCTCACGGGACTCCAGGCCGAGTTGACCTTACCCAAGGGGGCCATTGCCGTGGTGAAGCCGCTGCACGGGGCGCTGACCAACCAACTCGCCTTTGGCGAGACCCTGGATCTCGCCTGGCGCTTCAAGCCGGCGGCGCCGATCTCTGGCGATGCGGTGCTGCGGCTCACCGCCTCCGCCGCCAATCCGGTTACCACCCAGGCGCCGATGCGCGTCACTCCCACGCTGCGCCTGGAAAAAGCATCCTATGTTCCCGAGCCGAAACCGGTGCGTGGTCCTTACGAGGTGGGCGCATATTATTATCCCGGCTGGCAGGATGCGAGCCGCTGGCAGCCCCTCCAGAATTTTCCCGAGCGCAAGCCGGTGCTGGGTTGGTACGCCGAAGGCAGCCCGGAGGTCGCCGACTGGCATATCAAATGGGCCGTGGAGCATGGCATCACCTTCTTTGCCTACGATTGGTATTGGAGTCAGGGAGCACGCCACAACGAACACGGGCTGCACGACGGCTATTTCAAGGCGCGCTATCGCAATCTGTTGAAGTTCTGCCTGCTCTGGGCGAATCATAACCCGAAAAACACCTCATCCCAGGCGGATTGCCTGGCGGTCACCCGCTATTGGATCACCAATTATTTCAAGCGGCCCGAGCATCTCACCGTCGAGGGTAAGCCGGTGATGATTATTTTCAGCGAGGATCGCCTTGCCTCAGACCTCGGCGTGGAAGGCGTAAAAACGGCCTTCGAGGCGATGCGCGCCGAATGTCGCCAGGCGGGCTTGCCCGGCCTGTATCTCGTCACCTGTGTGAACAGCGTGGGGCAGGCCCGACGGGCCGCGCAGCAGGGGTACGATGCCGTGAGCGCCTACAACTGGCCGCATCTCGGCGCGGCGGCGGATGAAAAGGCCGCTCCGTATTCCACCTTGATCGGTGGCTACTATCGTCAGTGGCAACACATCGTGTCCGAGACCGCCATCCCGCTGATGCTGCCGATCTGCGGCGGCTGGGATAGCCGGCCATGGCATGGCGATAACGCGTTGGTGCGGTATGAACGCACCCCGGAATTATTCCGCCAACACCTGCTCGATGCCCGGTCGTTCATGGACCAGGTCCAGAAGCCATCCCCGGTCACCCGCTTTGCGTTGGTGGAGGCATGGAATGAATGGGGGGAAGGCTCCTATATCGAGCCGCATCAACAATACGGTTTCAGCTATCTGGATGCCATTCGTGAGGTATTTTCCGGTGCCACGAATGCGCACGTGGATTTCGGTCCGGCGGATGTCGGCATGGGGCCGTATGAGGTCCCGACCATGGAACCATCGAAAACGGCCTGGGAATTTACCCAGGCGACGGAGGTGTGGAATTCGCACATGCATCTGGATGACGTAAAAGTGGTGGAAGGGGCGTTGACCGGGCGTTCCGTGGGCAATGATCCCGCGTTCTTTAGCCCGCCCTTAAAGGTCCAGTCCGCCCAGTTTGGGAAAATCCAACTGCGCATGAAGCTGACCGATACCACCGGCCAGGGTTTCAAGGATCAGGGGCAGATGTTCTGGAGCACCGCGCGTTTGCACGAAAGCGAAGCCACCAGTATGCGCTTTGAAGTTGCCGGGGATGGTCAATGGCACGACTACGAAGTGCCGGTAAGCCAAAGCAAACGCTGGCAGGGAACCATCACCCGGCTGCGGCTGGACCCCTGCAACCGCGCTGGCGTCCAGATCGCCGTGGATTACCTGCGCCTGGTCAAATGAACTGGTTCCGTTTCAGTTTCCTGCTGTTGGCCGCCGGAACGGTTTACGCCGCCCCGCTGCCCGATCTGGGTTCCCTCAAGCCGGATCTCGTCATCCCGGAATTGCGCGAGGGCAAGCCCGCGCCCGGCCACCGCGTGCGCCAGACCTTGCCGGGCTATGCCGGCACACGCGTCTATCATGTGCTCTATCTGCCGGAGGATTGGCAGCCGGGCCGCCGTTACCCGGTGATTGCCGAATACGCCGGCAATGGTGGATATACCAATCGCTATGGCGACATCAGCCTGGGCTGGCCGGAAAACTCACGGCTGGGCTACGGGCTGTCTGGCGGACGCGGCTGCCTGTGGATTTGCCTGCCGTACATCGTGGGGCGCGGGAATGAACGCGCGAACACCAACCGCTGGTGGGGAGACATTGCCGAGACGGTGGGTTACTGCCAGGCAGCCATGCGCTGGCTGGCCGCAGAATACGGCGCGGACACCAACCGCCTGGTCCTGGCCGGATTTTCGCGCGGGGCCATCGGGTGCAACGTGCTCGGGCTGCACGACGAGGAAACCAGCTGGCTCTGGCGGGCGTTCTTTGCCCACAGCCATTACGACGGCGTTAATACCAACTGGCCGTATCAGGGCGCCGACCGCGCCTCCGCCCTGGAGCGGTTGCAGCGATTGCGCGGTCGCCCCCAATGGATCAGCCAGGAAGGCGGCGTGAAGGCCACCGAGGACTATTTGCGGACAATCAAGATTCCCGGTGACTTCACCTTTGTGCCCCTTCCCTTCCGCAACCATACCGACGCCTGGGTGCTGTACGACCTCCCGGAACGCCGCCAGGCCCGGGAATGGCTGGCGCGTGTGATGCAGATGCCTTAAACGTCTCGGCTTGCAATGGGGAATATTTGCGGCACGACCCCAGTCAATTCCGATGTATCTGCGCAATAATATGGTCTCATTTAAGGCGTTGTTCTAGTCGAACCCATTTTTCGGTTTAGCGGTCCGGTTATCCGCTTAGGGCGCCCGGAGGCGATAGAAACGTCCGGGATGGTTTGTCCACTGAGGATCGCTGAAATAGGACGATCCGCTGGTGAGGGTGTCGGTGTAGACCGGCACCCAGGCGGGATTGACCAAGTTGGTGCTGGCCTCCATAATGAGAGTCCGGCCGTCCGCCCAAAGGACATTGAAGCCGAACTGATTCGTCCGCACCCCGAAATTGCCATCCATGGTCACGACTTGCGGTTTCCACAGTGCAGTCGGGTGCCCGCTGAAGGTTGCGCCCCAGTCCGCGGTATCCGCCAAGTAATAAACGGTCACATTGGTCACGCCGTCGAACACCGACAATCCACAGCTCGGGGCGTTCCCCTGGAAACACAGTTCCTTCAGGCTGGTGCAGTTGTTAAACACCCCGTCCGAAATATTCGTGAGGCGGCTGGAGATCGTGCATCGGGTCAGGTTAACGCAAGAATCGAAGGCCCAGGACCCGAGGTTGGTGACGCTGTTGGGTATCCTGATGTCGGTTAGGCGCGGGCAAAATGCGAAGGTATAACTTCCAAGGTTGCGGACGCTGTTGCCGATGGTGACGCTGGTTAGATTGGTACAGGAACTGAACGCCTCGTCCTCGAGGTTGGTGATGTAGTTGGGAATCGTAACGCGGGTCAGCCCGGTGCAGAAAGCGAACGCACTATCTCCAATACTAGTGGCGCTGTCAGCGATCGTGATGTCAGTTAGTGCAGTGCAGTATCTGAACGCAGAAAACCCGATGCGCGTCACGCTATCGGGGATGGTGTAACTGCCCGCTTTGCCACCCGGGCATTGGATAAGCGTGGTGCGGTTCTGGTTGAACAAGACCCCAGCCGCACTGCCATAAACGGAATTAAGCGCATCCACCGTGATGGTCATCAGTCGGGGGCAGGCACCAAAGGCATCCTCACCGATGTTGGTGACGCCGTTGCCGATTGCAACGCTGGTCAGACCAACGCATTCATAGAACGCCGCCTCCCCGATGCTCGTAACGCTGGCGGGGATCGGGTAGCTGCCCGCTTTACCGCCCGGATATTGTATAAGCGTGGTCTGGTTCAAGTTGAACAATATCCCTTCCACACTGCTATAGATGGTATTGGACGCATCCACCGTGATGGCCGTCAAACTGGGACAGTCACCGAACGCCTCGGCCCCGATGTTAGTCACGCTGTTAGGAATCGTGACGCTGGTCAGGCTGGAGCAGTCACCAAACCCATCTTCCCCAATGCTGGTCACGCTGGCGGGGATGGTGTAATTGCCGGCTTTACCCCCCGGACATTGGATGAGGGTGGTCAGGTTCTGGTTGAATAAGACCCCAGCCACACTCGCATAGACGGAATTACGGACATCCACCGTGATGGCTGTCAAATTGGGGCAGTCACCGAACGCCTCAACTCCAATGTTCGTGACGCTCTCAGGAATCGTGACGCTGGTCAGGCCCGTGCTGGAACCGAAGGCCGCATGCCCAATGTCGGTGACGATTATACCGTGAATGAAGGAAGGGATGATAACCATGCCCTCAAGCCCGTTGTATTGGGTAATGGTGATCGTGCCGTTATTGGTCAGGCAGGTGTATTGGGCGCTCAACACCGTGGGAATCATCAAAAGCAGGCGGAGGGTCAGAAGTTTCACGGCGTATTTCATAAAGCTGGGGTTCAAAGGAATCTCATTCGCATACTACCGATTGTTCATGCATGTGAGTTTAGGGGCGGACACTCGCCCCAGCAATGGGGTGTTAACCCCATCGCTTACCGCAACGCGACAAGTGAAAGCATCAAATGTGCCAAAAGTAAATTCCTATCAGTTTGACTACGACAAACGCTAAATGAGATATTTTTCCCGTAAAATGGTACTACCTCGCGAACGCTGCACCATGATAAACTTTAGCTGAGCAGATCGGAATAACAAATTATGGCACTAATTCATAAACGTCGAAACGCTCGCCCGCGCACGCCGTTTGCACAGGCCAACTTTCTCAAGTTGGTTCCGGGACACACGCACCTGCGTGCGCGGTTACGAATAATCGTTCGCCTGCTGTTGGCCATAGCCGGCGTGATCGTGGCAGGCGCACATGGGGCAGACGCTCCGCCGCAATCCATACCTGTGCGCGGCGGCATAGCTCAGTGGCGTGGAGTGGATTTCCCTATCTATCCGGGCGTGAACGAGGTGACTGCGCTCGGCGCGGGAGTGAGTTACCGCCTTGCCGTAGCCAATCGTAAAGAGGGTGATGCGTTGGGGAGCAAAATCGCTGCCTTCTATGCGAATAAGCAGATCGGCACGAACGCCATTCTCTCCGAAATCCGCAAGCGCACGTTCCGCGACTACACGAGCTTTGCCAACAACGTGACCACGACCACCAACCGTGGCGCGGCCGTCAACATCAACGCCACCATCAATCAGGTTTTGGTGCGGCTCCAGCCGAATAGCGCGCCGCCGATGCTGGCCTATCCAAAGGGGCCGTTTCAAGCCGACTGGAACTCGCTGAGCAATTACTGTGTGCCGCGATGGTATCGCGATGCCAAGTTCGGCATCTGGGCTCACTGGGGACCCGAGAGCGTTCCTGAGGCGGGGGATTGGTACGGACGCAACTTGTACCTCCAAGGGCACGAGCAAAATAAAATCCACCTGCAACGCTACGGCCACCCTTCGAAATTTGGCTTTAAAGATATTATCCACCTATGGAAGGCGGAGAACTTTAATCCGGAAAAGTTGGTGAACCTTTATAAAAGCATGGGCGCACGTTATTTTGTTGCTCAAGCCGTGTTCCACGACAACTTTGATAACTGGAACTCGAAATACCAGCCATGGAATGCGGTGAACATGGGACCGCAACGAGACATCATTGGGGCCTGGGCGGACGCGGCACGAAAAGCGGGTTTGCCTTTTGGAATGTCGGTGCATGCCCGCAGCGCCTACACCTTATATGTTCCCTGCGATGAATTTGATCACAAGCGTCATGATTGTCCGGCA